>JAYVMG010000300.1:0-9542 GCA_043759095.1 Acidobacteriota bacterium
TCGCGCGCAAAGCCCGACGCGCAAAAGAACGTCGCGCCGTCGATCGTCTCCGCGCGATAGCGATCGCGCGGCAGCGCCCAGTCGACCTCCACCGGCAACACGCCGGGCAGGCTCCCGGGCAGCCAGCGCACACCCTCGTCCGTGCGCGCGGCAACGATGATTGCGCCTCGCGCGGCCGCGCGCGCGACCGCCGCGCCGAGCGCGCCGGCGTGCGCCTCGCGCGACGTGCCCAGACTTAGATTGACGAGGTGCGCGCCCGACGCGACGCTCCAGTCGATCGCGTCCACAAGCGCGGCGATGTTCGTCGACAACGCGCGATCGAACACCTTGACGGCGAACAGTTCGGCGGCCGGCGCCTTCTCGCGGATCGCCGCGATGATTGCGGTGCCGTGTCCGAGACGATCGACGACGTCGGGATGCTGACGGCCGTCCGCGTCAATCGCCACGCCGCCGGCGACACCGCCCACGTGGGGGTGATCGGCGTGCACGCCGCTGTCGACGATGGCGATGCGCACGCCGCGCCCGGTCGGCATCGGCGTCATCAGACCGGCGCCACGCCGCGCGTCTCGGTCACCGTGATGATGCGGTCCGCCCGCCGCGCCACGGCGAGCCGGTGCGTGATGACGATCGTCGTGCGGCCGCGCATCACCGCGAGGTAGCCGTCGATCACCTGCCGCTCGGTCTCGGGATCAAGCGACGCCGTCGGCTCGTCGAGCACCAGGACGTCAGGTTCCACCAGAAACGCGCGGGCGAGCGCTATCCGCTGCCGTTCTCCCGCCGACAACGCCGTGCCGCGTTCGCCGACAACGGTCGCGTAGCGCTCGGGCAGCGTGTCGACGAAGCCGTCGAGCGCGGCGTGCCGCGCCGCGGCCTCGACCGCCGCATCGGTCGCCTCCGGCCTGGCGTAGCGGATGTTCTCCGCGATCGACGCGTGCAGGACGCAGGCCTCCTGATCGACGAGCGCGATCCGGCTCCGCAGGTCGCCGAGACGCACGGTGCGCAGGTCGTGTCCGTCGATGCGGATCTGGCCGGCGTCGGGATCGAGCAGCCGGAGCAGCAGATCGGCCACCGTCGATTTCCCGCTCCCGCTGGGGCCGACCAGGGCGACGACTTCGCCCGGGTCGACCGTGAAGGACACCCGCTCGAGCACCGGTCCGCCGCGATCGAACGAGGCGGTGACCGCGTCGAACTCGATTCTGCCGCGCACCGACCGCAGCGCGGTCGCCGTGGAGCTTTCTTCGACCTCGACCGGCTCGTCGAGAATCTGCGACACGCGCGCGAGCGACACCCGGACCGTCGCCAGGTTCGCGTACATCCCCATCAGCGCCTGGAGCGGCTGCAACACGCGCATCTGGTACGCCATGAACGCGATGAACGTGCCGACCGTGATCTGACCGTGGATCACGCGCAGCCCCCCGTAGACGAACACGATCCCGGTCCCCGCCGAGAGGATCAGCCCGGGGATCCCGCCCGACAGGTAGGTCAGCCACTGCATCGACATCAGGGCGGCGATGAACGCGGCGTTTCGCTCGCGGAAGCGGGCCAGTTCGCGCTCCTGCGCGTTCGAGGTCACCACCAGTTTCATCGCCTGCAGCGTCTCGATCAGAAAGCTGCCGATGTCGGCGCTGCGCTGACGGAGCTCCGCCACCGAGGCCTCGAGGCGGGCGCGATACCGCGCCAGCGCCCACACGCCGATCGGCATCAGCGCCACCGTCGCCAGGAACAGGCGGACGTCGAGCCACGCCAGCATCACGATCGTGCCGGCGAGGAACAGCACGTTACCGACCCAGGCGAGCGCCATTTCGGCGGCGATGCGCTGAATCTCGCCGATGTCGTTGTTGATCCGCGACATGATGTCGCCCAGGCGCGTGCGCGCGTAGAACCGCGGCGACAGGCGCTGCAGATGCCGGTACATCTCCAGCCGCATGTCGAACAGGATGTCCGCCGAAACGCGGGTGTAGCGCAGGCCGCTCACCACATTCGCGGCAAAGCTGGCGACGGTGACGCCCGCAAATAGCAGCGCGACGCGCACGAGCGTCGCCACGTCCTTCCCGATCAGGGCGCGGTCGAAAAATTCGCGCGACAGCAGCGGCAGGTAGAGCGAGAGGGCGGTGCTGGCAACGCTGAGCGCGAACACCAGCGCGAGCCTGCGCCAGTACGGCACGATGAACTGGAGCGCGCGCCGGAAATGACGATCGAGCACGCCCAGGCCTCCGCGCTTACTTCACGGGTAGGGGCGTCGCCGCGGGCGACGTCGGCAACACGAACAGCTCCGTGGTCTGGTCGCCTTCGATGGTGATCGTGCGCAAGTACTCGTAGGTGGCGGCGTCGTAGAGATCGATCGTGTTGCCGGCGACGTAGATGTACAACACCTTGCCGTTGGAACTCGTCTTGAGCCCCATGCGGGGACGGCCCTTGAACTCGACGCGGTTGACGAGCCGGCGGTGCTCGAGATCGAACTTCCAGAACTCGTACTTGCCGATGTCCTCGTAGAGGCCGTAGGCGGCCTTGCGGCCGGGCGCGAGCGCGAAGCTGAGCGGCGTCGACGGCCCGAGCGTGTAGAAGTCGACGCTCTTCGCCGCCAGGTTCACTCGGCCGATCCCCATCGTCCGCCTGTGCTGGATCGGATCGGAGACGTTGAACAGCGCGGTGTAGAAACCTGGATCGTCGTTCATGACGTCGCGCGATCCGAACTCCAGTCGGCCGAAGCCTTCCTCGATCGGCCGCGACAGCTCCCACTTGTCAATCTGGGTGAAGGTGTTCGTTTCGTAGATCAGGACGTCCTGATCGCTGAACAGGTACATCAGCTTGCCGTCTGGCGAAAACAGGATGTTGGCGTTCTGCCGCTCTTCGTCCTTCGGCCAGGGCACCGTCCGGACAATCTTGTGCTGAGCCAGGTCGTACTGCACCAGCGCGGGCGCGCCGATCTCGAAGCGATCGATCAACTTGGTCGACGGCGCCGTGACCATCATCACGAAGCGGTGCAGCGGATCCGGCTCGAGGCTGCGGATGCGGACCTTCCGGTTGCCCTCGCTGAGGGTGAACGTGTCGATCGTCCTGCGCGCGGCGATGTCCAGAATCTCGACCTTCTCCATCCCCGCTTCGATCGTGTAGAAGCGGGTGCCATCGCGCGACAGCGTCGTGCGGCGGGGGATCCCCGATTGAAACGGGATCGTGCCGACGACCTTCTCGGTCGCTTCGTCGATGATCCAGTACTGCTTCGGATACGAGCCGATGATGAGCGTGCCGTTGCCGGCGCTGATGCGCGGCTTCTCGGCGGTGAATACCGTCAGGACCGGCAGCGAGATCGCGAGCGCGAGCGCCGCGGCGAATGCGCGTCTATGCATGATGCTCACGGAAAAATGAGGTCGATCTTCCGCCAGTCCTTCTGGGCGGCGGCGCACGTGCTCGTCCAGTCCGGCGCGTGATTGAGCTGGTCGGGCACCTGCGCCGGCCAGTAGCAGCCGATGTGGCAGTCGAACAGGTCGCGCTCGACCGGCTGGCACAGCCCGGCCGTGCCGCCGGCACGGTCGGCCTCCCAGCCCGGCGAGAACACCAGCGAGCAGCCAATCGGGAAATGCGGCAGCTGCGGCAGACCGGTGCGCTGCAAGGCAACCACGTCCGGTTCGGTCGCGCGCTCGACGCGCGCCGCCTTGCGATTGATCGGCTTGAGATGGTTCATGACACGGGCTCCTTCGCAGGTTCGTCGTCGAATTGCGCGAGGAAAGCAGGGTTGCGCACGGCGAGCTCGCCGTAGATCGTCAGACAGACGTCGGTCCAGCCGCGGATCCAGTCGCAGTAGTGCAGATTCGGGCGCTGGGTGTCGCCGTAACGCGTGTGCGCCTCGTGATAGCACCCGCCCGAGCAGAGTGGGCGGGCCCAGCACTTGCTGCAGTCGGTCTTGTCGGCGATGTGATGCGATTCGAGAAACGCGCGCTGCGCGTCGCGATCGATTCCGTCGCGAACGGTGCCGAGCTTGTGCGCGTCGGATCCCGCGAAGCGGTGGCACAAGGCGACGTCGCCGTCGGTGGCGACGCCGAGCAGCCCGAGCCCCGCGCCGCACGGGAACGCCTTACTGACGCCCTTGTGCAGCTCCGCGAGCGTTTCCTTCACGTTCGAGAACCCGTGATGCCGGTTGTCCACCGACGCCTCGAGGAATTCGTAGGCCAGATCGCGGAACTGTTCCAGCATCTCGTCGTAGCCGCGGTCGGAGAGCGCGTGGCCGCGGTTGGGAGCGGTCGTGACCGGCGCGAAGCCGACCTCCCAGAAGCCGATCTCCTCGGTGAGGTGCTTGTAGATCCGTTTCACGTCCATCTTTCCCGACGTCAGCGTGACGCGCGCGCCGATCGGACGGCTGGTGTGGCGCTTCAGCAGCTCCTTGATCTTCGGCGCGACGACGTCGTAGCTGCCGGCGCCGTTGTGGAAGACGCGGAACTTGTCCTGCACTTCTTTCGGGCCGTCAATCGAGATCGTGACGCCGACTCGATTCTCGGCCAGGAACTCGATCACGTCCGGCTTGAGCAGCGTGCCGTTGGTCGTGAGGCTGAAGTCGACCTGCTTGCCGAGCTCCGCCGCCCGCTGACGGGCGTAGACGATCGTCTTCTGCAGCACCGGGAAGTTCAGCAGGGTCTCGCCGCCGAAGAACGTCACGTGCGCGATCGGGTTCGTCCCCGACTCCTTCAGCATGAAGTCGACACTGTCGCGCGCCGTCTGCTCGCTCATGAATTTCGGCTGCTTGCCGTTCTCGGTGTCGACGATCTTGTCCTCGCCGTACTCGTAGCAGTACTCGCAGCTCAGGTTGCACTGGTTCGTGACGTTGAGAACCATCGTCGTCAGCGGAAACGGCGCGAGCGGGATGATCTTCGGCGTCTTGGCGGCTGGCGCGCCCAGCTCGCCGATCGCCTGCACGCGCAGCAGCTCGGCGAGAGCCGCGTCGACGCCGACGCCGACGGCCAACTCCTCGCGCGATCGCGGCCGCTCGAGAAGCGCGCGCAGCACGGCGTCGGCCGTCTCGTCGATCTCGAAGATCGCCGCGCTCGGGACGAGATACACGAACGGTTTGCCCGCCGCCTCGAAGCGATGATGCTCGCGCGCCGCCCACACCGTCATTTGCCGCCTTCCGCCTGGAACCAGGCCATGTAGAGCGGGACCGTCACCAGCAGGTGCGCGCGCGCGCGGAGCGGCCGCTCGACGAGCTCCGCGACGACCCACACGTCGCCGACATTGTTCCGGTTGCCCACCCGCTTCGGATTCGGACCGTCGACGGCCGGCGTGAACAGACCGTTCTCATCGAGCGTGCCGACGTACTGCGCATCGTCGTCGCCGAAGGTCGCGGTGTATTCCTCGATCGACCACTTGACGTTGACGATGCCGAGATCGAGATCGTCGGCGGTGCCGGGCTTGCCGTCGGGTCCGTTGTTGACGCCCACGGCCTCGAACTGCTGGAACTGTTTGGGAAAGACGTTGCCGCCGACGCGCGCCATGCCGGCCTGTGGCGTCACCTTGATGGCGTCGATCGTGTCGTAGACGACGAGCGCCCCGGTCTTCACTGCGCCCGGCAGCGAGAGATCTCTCACACCGACAGGTGCGGCGGCCGCGACCTCGATCTCGAGGGCGATCTCATCCGGACGCGCGCTGACGACGCGCGTGGCCTTGACGCCCTGCCCCAACCCGACGTCCGCCGGCGTCAGCGTGGTCGGCAAGTTCGCACCGAAAATCCTGACCGCCTGCGCCGTGGACGAGGTCTTGAGCGCGGCGACACTGGTGCCGAAGATTGCCGGCTCGCCGCTCAACCGCACGAGCTTCACGTCGACACCGGTCTCGTCGTACGCGCCCGTGAACCAGCGCCCGGACATGCTCTTCCAGTCGCGCTCGACGAACATGACCTGCCGCCACTCTCCTTCACGGCCGCGCCATTGATACCCGGTGTAGACCAGCGCTTTTCCGGTCCGCGACACCGCTTCGCCGGTGCGCGCGACCGTGTATCGCGTCTCGGTGGTGAAGCTGTCGGCGCCGTTGGGGTCGGCCGCAATCGTCACCTGTCCGTACACCGCGCCCTTGCCCGGCAGTGCGCCGATGATGGCCCAGTGGCCCGCCAGCTTCGGCGGCTGCATCGCCGCGGACCACGCCGCCCACTCCGATGTCTTGAGCGGCAGCGTTTTCGTCAGGTGCTCGAGCGCCTTGTCCATCGGATGACGGTTGTCCGGCGGGCGGCCATCGGGTCCCGGTTCCGTCTGCATCGGACGCGTGCGGCGGAATCCCTGACCGCCGTTCATCGGCTGGTTGTCGACCAGCGGATAGTACCCGCGGTGCATCGCCACCAGCAGTTCCCATTCCTCCTTGGTGCGCCGCTCGCTCAACACGCGCGCGATCGAGTGGCACGATCCGCAGGTATCGGCCGTGTCCTTATCCTTGTCGTAGCTGAACTCGACCATCCGCCGCTCGGGCTCGAACTCGATCGGCCGCGCTTCTTCCGGCGCCAGACCCTGCTGATCGGCGAGATATTTCAGGATGATCCGCGCGTCGGCCGGCTCGAGGCTCGCGTGATTGAGCACGACCATCCGCTTGATGGTCTTCTCCCAGTTCTCTGGCGTGGCGCGGCGGTACGAAATGCGCGACATGCGGCCTTTGTCGTCGGTGCGATGACACGCGCCGCATTTGGCGCGCACGACGTCGTTGCGGACCGGCATGCCGCCGTCGTCTGGAGGGGCCGGCTGCGCGCGCGCGATCGGCGCAATCAACATGAACAGGGCGAGCGCAATCGGATTACGAGCGGTCATGAAGAATCCCTTTGGCGACCAGCATCGACAAACCGCTGACCAGGTTCGGCAGCGGCACGGGGGGGCACGTGCGGCAGTAGGCGTCGAACAAATCGGCGACGTGACGGTGACGGCGCGCCATGTCCGCGAGCTTCACGAGATCGACGTGCTCCGCGAACCGCAGGCCGCCGGCGAACGCCTCCTCGAGCACGATCTCCCGGCCGCGAATGACCGGACGCGCTTCGAAGCACACATCGTCGGCGAGCGCGAGGTGCAGATCCGAGTGCGCGCCGAACCGTGGCGGGCCGGCTGCGAGGTCGGCGCCAGTGTCGTCCGGCGCGGCGATCACCGTGTCCGCGCGCGCCGTCCAGAAGGCGCTCGGATGAGCCGTGACGGCCGCGCGCGCGAAATCGCGCGATCGGCGCAGGTGGCTGGTGTAGACGTCGCGTTCCCAGTTCGAGAAGAAGTCCAGCGCGATCGTCTCCCGCTCGGGGTGGACCAGCGTCGTGTGCGCGGCGATGGCGGCGAGCCAGGCCGACGCGAGCGCCTTCTTCACGCCGAACGAGGACAGCGGATCAATGAACGAGCCGGCGTCGCCCACCAGCAGGAACTTCGGACCGGCGTAGTGCTCCGAACAATAGAGCGACGCGTCGCAGGCCCACTCGTGCTGTAGCGTCGCGGCGGCGAGCGTGCGACGCAGGTGGGTCGTCTTCGCGAGCTGGGCCTGATAGTTCCGGCCGCGATCGACCATCATCCCCACGTGTCGCGTGGTCGTCGAGACCGGCACCGACCACCCCCAGCCGTCCTCGCACGTCTCGACCAGGGTATGGGTGTCGTCAGGCAGGTCCCAGGCGTGGCTCTGCCAGACGCCAATCAGGGCCACCGTGCGGTGACCGGGCTGCGCGCGCCGAAACCGACGGCCGACGATCCCGGACCGTCCCGAGCAGTCGAGGACGAACCGGCTCGCGATCGTGGCCTGACGACCGTGGTGTTCGTAGTCAACGCGGGCATGCTCGCCGAACGACACCGATCGCACGCGCGCCGGAGTGCGCACGTCCGCGCCGACGGACGCGGCGCCCTGGATCAGCACACGATCGAAATCAGGACGAAAGACCTGATAGCCGAGCGGGGCGGGCGCGTGACCTGCCGCCGAGAACGTTTCCAGACGCGGTTCGGCCGTCGCCCACCACACGGTGTTGCCGCTCGAACGATAGAAATGAGCGTTTTCGACATCGGCGAGCAGGCCTACCTCGGATAACAGTTTGCGGGTGCTGGGAGGAATCGACTCGCCGAGACCGTGCGAACGCGGCGGAGGGTTATCGAGAATAACCACCGAGTGCCCCCACGCGGCAAGCAGCCGGGCGGCCGACGAGCCGGCCGGCCCTCCCCCAATGACCACCGCATCCACAGGCGCAGCGCGCGTCACGATGCGCCAGTCTACTCCAATCGAACGGCGTCACAACGGCGCCGCGAGGTACGCCCCGGGGGGGGCCCGGCAGCACGGACACACGCGAGGTCCGAGCCCTTTCGCGCAAGACCGCAACGATGGTTAACAGGGTGAGCTGTTCTGAAGCACCGATGTGTCGCCGTTGAGGATGGTGTCGCCCAGGCTGAAGAGCTGCGCGGCCTGCCGAACTGGCAGCGGCTTGAGCAGTATCGACGGCGCGAATGTACCGCGATTCCTTCACCGGCAGCGATGATTTGTCTCCCGTCCTGGAGCATTTCGACTAGGATTCGAGCGGAACCCGCAGTCATCCTGTCGTCTGAACAATCACTCGCTTGTCCTTCATCGCGGCGATCGGCATCTTAAACAAGGAGGCTGATATGAGAAAGACACTCGGTGCAGTTGCTCTGACCCTCGCAGTCATCGGCTGGTCCGGTTCGCCGGCACTGGCGCAAACCGCTGCCGCCAAAACGGCGCGCGGCGCCGTCACGGCGCTCGCCGCCGACTCGGTGACCGTGAAAGTCGCCAACGTGGATATGACGTTCACGGTCGACGGTAAGACGACGGTCACGGCCGTGGGGGCCGGCACCAAGGCAAGCGCAGCCCAGAAGGCCGGCATGGCCGGACCGAAGCTGGGCGACGTCATCAAGGTTGGCCAGGCGGTGTCGGTCAGCTATCACGACATGGGTGGCACGCTGCACGCGGCCAGCATCAAGGCCGTCCCGAGCCCTGGCGCGAACCCGGCGGCGGCCAAGTCGTCGGTCGGTACAGTGCAGTCGGTCAGCGCCACGTCGATGACCATCAGCGGCTCGAGCGGCGGCGGGGCCAAATTCACCCAGACCTTCACGATCGACGGCGACACGAAAGTGGTCGGCAAGGGCGCGGGCACAGCCACAAAGGGTGGCAAGGTGATCATCACGGACCTCGTCGCGAACGGTGATCGCGTCAGCGTGTCCTTCCACGACATGGGCGGCACGTTGCACGCGTCTGCCGTGCGCGTGACGATGAAGTCCGCCACGAAGTAGCGTCCGCCAGAAAACGGCGGGCCGCGTTGTTGGCGACGGGCCCGTCGTCCTCGAGGTCGGGGCGGGACCGGTCGCGCGGCCATGCAATTCAGCGCGGACAAAACCCGCGCGGTGCTCGCGCACGACTGTGTACAAGGCCGCCATTATTCCGCGCCACTCGGCTCGGCCGTTGTGCGATGATCCACCCGACGCTGAAATCGAGGTGTCCTTTGACCGTGCGCGAACGCTCGATGGGCGACGTGACCATCATCGATCTCGACGGACGCATCACCGTGGAAGACGGAGCGGACAGCCTGCGGGCATTGGTGCGACAGC
>JAYVMG010000301.1:0-3573 GCA_043759095.1 Acidobacteriota bacterium
TTCATCCCGAGCTTCAGCGCCATGCCGGTCGACTGATCCTCGTCCTCGTAGGCGTAGGTGGGCGACGACTCTTTCACGCGGTTGCCGCCACCGCGGCCGTACGGATTGGCCTTGAAGCTGTAGTGCGAGTGCGAGAAGTTCGGCTGGTAGCCGGACGAGGAGAAGGAAGGCGTCACCCGATCGACGAGTTCAGCCGGGACCTCGTCGATGAACCGCGACGGCTCGCTCGATTTGTACTCGCCGAACACGCGCCGGCGCGCGGCGCCCGTTAGCACTAAGCGCGATCGCGCTCGCGTCATCCCGACGTAGCACAACCGCCGCTCTTCCTCGAGCTCTTCATCGTCCTCGGCCGATCGAGAATGCGGGAACAGGCCTTCCTCGAGTCCCGCGAGGATGACGACCGGGAACTCGAGTCCTTTCGCGCTGTGCAGCGTCAGCATCCAGACGCGCGCGTTGCTGGTCCCCGACTCCTCGTCTGCGTCAGACAGCAGCGAGAGTCGATCGACAAACGCATTCAGCGTCGGCTCCGGATCGCGGCTCTCGTACTCACGCGCGGCCGACACCAGCTCTGCGAGGTTCTCCGCGCGTCCTTCCGCTTCTTCACTGCGCTCGTCGCGGAGATCCTGCAGGTAGCCGCTCTGGTCGAGCATCTTCCCGATCGCGATCGACACCGGCTCCTGCCGCGCGACCTCGGTCAGCTTGATGATCAGATCGCGAAACGTGGCGAGCGATGTGGCGGCCCGCCCGATGAACGCGCGCTCATCGAGTCCGCGGACCAGCTTCGACCACATCGAATTGGGCGACAGCGTGGGCTGTAGACCAATCGACAGCAGCGGCATCGCCTCGTTGATCTCCGAGGCGGGACCGATCTTGTCGATTGCGTCCATCACACCCTTGCCAATCCCGCGCGCCGGTACGTTGATCACCCGCCGCAGGCTGACGTCGTCGTGCGGGTTGATGATCAGGCGCATGTAGGCGAGCGCGTCCTTCACTTCCTTGCGCTCGTAGAATCGCACGCCGCCGATGACCTTGTAGGCGACGCCTTCGCGCATCAGCGCGTCTTCAATCGCGCGCGACTGCGCGTTAGTGCGGTACAGCACCGCCACCATCGCCTCGACGTCGTCGGCCAGCGCCCCACGAGCCGTGCGCGTGATGAAGTCCGCTTCCTCAAGCTCGTCGCCGCCGCGGAAGTACGTGATTCGGTCCCCGCCCTTGCGGTCGGTCCACAGATGTTTGTCTTTGCGATTGCGGTTCTGGCTGATCACCGCGGACGCGGCGTCGAGGATCACCTGGGTCGAACGGTAGTTGCGCTCGAGCTTGATGATTTTCGCGTCGCCGAAATCCTGCTCGAAGTCGAGGATGTTGCGAAGATCGGCGCCTCGCCACTTGTAGATCGACTGATCCGGGTCGCCGACGACGCAGAGGTTGCGATGAATTTCGGCAAGCCGGCGGATCAGGAGGTACTGCGGCCGGTTGGTGTCCTGGTACTCGTCCACCATCACGTACTTGAACTGCTCCGCGTATTTCGTGCGGACGCGCTCAGACTGCTCGAAGACGTCGACCGTCTTCAGCAGCAAATCGTCGAAGTCGAGCGCGTTGCACTCTTTCAGCGCGTTCAGGTAGTACGCGTACACCTTGGCGATGATCTCGTCGCGGCGATTCCATCCCGCGGCGCTCGCCATCGCGTCTGGCCCCTCCATCTTGTTCTTCGCGCTGCTAATCCGCGACAGCGCAGCCCGCGGCTGGATCATGCTGTCTTCGATTTGCAGCTGCTTGAGGGCCTGCTTGACGACAGAGAGCTGATCGGAGGAGTCGTAGATCACGAAATCGCGCGACAGGCCGATGGCGGACGCCTCGCGCCGCAGCAGGCGCGCGCACAGCGCGTGGAACGTGGACACCCACATGCCGGTGACGTCCGAGCCCAGGAGTGACTCGACGCGCGCCCGCATTTCTTCGGCGGCCTTGTTGGTGAACGTGACGGCGAGCACTTCGTTCGGCTTCGCGTGACCGTCGCCGACGAGGTAGGCGATGCGGCTGGTGATGACGCGCGTCTTGCCCGAGCCGGCGCCCGCGAGAATGAGCAGCGGGCCCCTGGTGTGCAGGACCGCGTCGCGTTGTTCAGGGTTGAGACTGTCTAAGAACTGCATGTAGGGGCTGGGGACTTTGGTCTGGAGACTAGGAATGATCGTAGCATCGTCTCATCGCTCAGCTGTAGACCTCTTCGAGCGATCAGAATGATGACAACCAGCGGCCCACAGTAATGGCTAAGTTCCTACGAATACGCCGCTTACAGTTCTGTACTAAAATTGGTCCGTACGATATCCTTCGCGCTGACGACACGATAGGTCAATGAGATCCCTAGATTTTTTTGCAGGCAGTGGACTTGTTCGACTCGGGCTGGAGCCCGAGTTCGAAACAGTGTGGGCGAACGACAACTCCGCGAAGAAGGCCGCCGTCTACAACGCGAATGAGCCCAACCGCCCACTGCATCTAGGATCGATCACGGATGTCAGTGGTGCAGAATTACCCGAGGCCGAGCTCGCCTGGGCTTCATTCCCGTGCCAGGATTTGTCTCTTGCTGGCAACCTCACCGGCATTCGAAGGGGCACAAGGTCGGGACTGTTCTGGGAATGGCTTCGCGTCATTGATGAACTAGCCGCCGCCAACAAGAAGCCGCCTGTTCTTGTGGCCGAAAATGTTCTCGGGTTTCTGGTTGGACGAAACGGCTCGCACTTTCGGCGGGCGTACGACGCTCTAAAGAAGCGCGGGTACCTTGTTGGTGCGGTCGTCATGGATGCGCGTCTGTTCGTGCCCCAGAGTCGCCCCCGCGCATTCATCATCGCGGTTGCGCGTGAGTTAGCAGTCGGCGACTTGGCGCAAGTTGGACCGTCCGCGCCGTTCCATCCAGACATCCTCGTCCGCGCATCCAAGTTCGTCAATGACCCCGAGTGGCTGTGGTGGACAATGCCCGCACCGTCCGGCAACGTTCCGACATTCGGTGACCTGTGCGAGCGTGAGGTGCCCTGCGACAGCGCCATCAAAACGGCCGACCTGCGGGCGATGTTGTCGACGCATAATCGAAAGAAGCTGCAAAAAGCGCTCGAGGTCGGCGATTGGCGAGTCGGCACAGGCTATCGGCGAACCAGACCAGACTCGCGCGGTCGAAAATCGCAACGTCTGGAGATTCGTTTTGACGGCGTAGCCGGGTGCTTGCGAACACCGGAAGGCGGGAGCAGTCGGCAGGTTGTTGTGATCGTGGACGAGGGCAGGTTTCGGACTAGGCTCATCACAGTCCGAGAGTGTGCCCGGCTTATGGGAGCCCCTGACACATTTAAAATTCCAGGCTCCTACAATGACGGTTACCGTGCGATGGGTGACGCTGTGGCTGTTCCTGTAGTCCGCTGGCTGACTCGCCACCTGCTTGCGCCATTGGCCTCGCGCGCTAGGAGACTCCGTGCCGCCGACGAAAGTGCCGCATGATGTCGCGGCAATCCGAGACAAGATCGTTGAGTATCTCGACTCCGAGCTGGACGGTCGCCACCCGTGTAACAGCCGATGTGGCGTCTACGTCTT
>JAYVMG010000302.1:0-3567 GCA_043759095.1 Acidobacteriota bacterium
CAAGTGCGAGCGCGGCTCGCACGAGTTCTTCAAGAAGTACGGCGAGCGGTTCGAGGACTCCGAGGGCAAGCAGGTGTTTCTGGAATTCGCCGAGGAAGAGAAAGAACATCTCGACCTGCTGATGCGTGAATACCGCGCACTGCGCGAGCGCCAGACGAAAACACCCGCGCGGGTCGGCGCCACGCGCCGCGCCGCGAAGCGCCGATGATCGATCTTCATACCCATACCACCGCGTCAGACGGCCGGTGCACGCCCGCCGAACTGGTCGCGCGCGCGTCGGCGGCCGGCGTCACGGTGCTGAGCGTCACCGACCACGACACGCTCGAGGCGTGTGACGCGGTCGGGAACGCCTGCGCGCTTGCGGGCATCACGTTCGTGCCAGGCATCGAGATCACCGCCGTGCGCGACGAGGTCGACGTGCATGTGCTCGGCTACTTTGTCGACGTGCGCTCGTCGAGCCTGGGCGTGTTTCTGGCCGAGCAGCGCCAGCGCCGAATCGATCGCGTCGGCCGGATCCTCGTGCAACTCGAGACGCTGGGGATCCACCTCGATGCCAACGCCATCCTGCGGCCCGCGATCGACCAGCCCGGCACCTCGATCGGCCGGCCCGCCGTCGCGCGCGCGCTGGTCGCGGCCGGTTACGTGAAAACCTCGAACGACGCGTTTGCGACCTGGCTGTCGCGCGGCCGTCCGGGCTTCGTGCCGCGCGAGGGCGCGGCCCCCGACAACGTCATCGAACAGATCCACGCGGCTGGCGGCATCGCGTCGATGGCGCATCCGGGTCTGCTGCGGCGCGACATGTGGATTGCCGGCTTCGCCTCGTCTGGTCTCGACGCGATCGAGGCGTATCACACCAATCACGACGAGCAACTGACCGGACACTACCGGTCGGTCGCCCATCGTCTGGGGCTCTGCATTTCCGGCGGGTCCGACTACCACGCCGACGAATCGCATGGCTCCGCGCATCCAGGCAGCGTGGCGCTGCCCGCGGAGGCGTTCGATCAGCTGCGCGCGCGCGCGACGCGCCCTTCATAAGTCATCCATGGCCCAAGCTCTGCTCACCGGTGTGTTTCTCGGCGTGACCGGACTCGTGACGACCGCGTTCTTCGGTCTGCGCGGCGCCGATATCTCGCGTCACATCTCGTACGGCATCTTCTCGACGCTCGTCACGCTGTTTGCACACTCGATGATGATGTTCTACCTGATCGGCAAGGGTAAGTCGGTCAAGGATGCGATGGCCGAGCACCACGTCACCGGCGACTACCATCGCCGCATCGCCGCGGCGCGCAAGCCGGTGTTTTCCATCGGCACGCTGGCGATGGCCGTCACCATGATCACGGCGATCCTCGGCGCCAGCGTCGATACCCACGTGTTGCCGCCGATCGTGCATGCGATGATCGCGTACGGCGCCATTGCGTGTAACGTCGCTGCCGCGAAGATCGAGATCACCGCCCTCATCGAATCCAGCCGCATCGTCGACGAGGTCAATCGCCAGATCCAGTCGTGACGTCCGCCGTTCTGGAGTTCGCCGGCATCTCGAAGGATTATCACGGGCTGCGCCCGCTGCGCATCGCGGAGCTGCGCGTCGCCGCCGGCGATCATGTGGCGATGCTCGGCTTCGATCAGCCGGCAGCGGAGGTGTTCGTGAACCTCGCGACGGGCGCGACGCTGCCGGACGCCGGCGACGTGAGCGTGTTCGGGCGGCCGACGACGTCCATCACCGACAGCACGGACTGGCTGGCGACCGTCGATCGATTCGGGATCGTCAGCGAGCGCGCGGTGCTGCTCGACGCGCTGACGGTGATCCAGAACCTTGCGATGCCCTTCACCCTGGAGATCGAGCCGCCGCCAGACGAGGTGCGTGGGCGGGCAGAGGCGCTGGCCCGCGAAGTCGGATTGCCCGAGGCGATGTGGACGAAGCCGGTGGCCGAACTCGACGCGTCCGGGTGGGTGCGCGTCCGGCTCGGCCGCGCGCTCGCGCTGGACCCGGCGATCCTGCTGCTCGAGCACGCGAGTGCGGCGCTCGACCGACATCAGGTGACGCCGTTTGCCGCGGAGTTGCGTGCCCTGGCCGCCCGCCGGGGGATCGCGCTGGTGGCCGTCACCGCCGACAAGGAGTTTGCCGAGGCGGTCGCGTCGCGCGTGCTGATGCTCGAGCCGGCGACGGGCCAACTGAAGCCCCTGCGCCGTTGGTTCGGCTTCGGCCCCGGCCGGCCGTAGCACCGTGCGTTCCGGTGCGAAGGCGGCTAGAATGTGACCGCGAAAAGGAGATCGCTTTTATGAAAATCAGCAAGCAGCTCGTGCTCCCGGTTCTCGTGATGGTCGCCGGCTTCGGCGTCTTCGCGAGCGCCCAGGCGAAAAAACCGGCGATGAAGACCGCGAAGGTGAAGGTGATGTTCCTCGAGCCGAAGGACGGCGCCATCGTCACCAGCCCGGTGCACATGAAGTTCGGGTCCGAAGGCATTGAGATCGGCGCGGTTCCGCCGGGCGACGTCACGACGGTGCGTCCGGGGATTGCCCACTACCACGTGGGTATCGGCACCAGCTGCCTTCCCGCCGGCAAAACGATCGTCAAGGGCACGCCATCCTGGGTGCATTTCGGCGACGGCAAGTCGGAGATCGACATGCAGCTGACGCCGGGCAGACACAAGCTCGCGCTGCAGCTCGGTGACGACCTGCACAACACGATGCCGGGCGCCTGCAAGGTCATCACCGTGACGGTCAAGTAACGAGCGCTGGTAGGGCTGAGGGTGAGTCCTCAGCCCTTGCGTACTGTCGCCCGTGCGTATGTTCTTTCGTCCTTCGTTGAGGATGAGCTGCCCGTTGCCGCTTCAAACACGCGAGATTCCTTGTCCCTCCAACTGGAACGAAAATTGAAGTCGGTATCTCCATGCCGACCGGTACGATCAAGCGACTCGTTCAGGACCGGGGATTTGGATTCATCCGCGACGAAACCGGACAGGAGTGGTTCTTCCACCGCAGCGCTGTCCAGGGAAGTATCGATCAGCTGAATGAAGGCCAGCGCGTCAACTTCGACGAAGAGCCGTCGGCCAAAGGGCCGCGCGCCGGGAACGTTCGCGCCGCAGACTAACGCGCCCGCCTCTGCGCTCATCCTCTTCGACATCGACGGTACGCTTGTGCTCACCGGCGGCGCCGGGGGCAGGGCTATGTCACTCGCATTCGAGGAGCTGTTCGCGATTCCCAGCGCGTTTCAGGGAATGCCGATGGCGGGCCGCACCGACGCGTGGATTCTCGCCGACGCCGCGCTGGCGCACGGCATCCCTGAAAACGATCCACGCCTCGCGAGTTTTCCCAGCGCCTACTTCCGCCTCCTGGCGAGCGAACTCGATCAGCCGTCCGCGTTACGCAAGGGCCTCATGCCCGGCGTGCGCGAGCTGCTCGAGGCGCTCGCGCCCCGCACTGACGTGTATCTTGCGCTGCTGACCGGCAACTACGAGGCGGGCGCGCGTCTCAAGCTCGAGTACTTCGATCTCTGGCGCTACTTTTCGTGCGGCGCGTTCGGCGATGATGCGCCGCATCGGAACGTCCTCGTCCCGAAGGCGCTCG
>JAYVMG010000303.1:0-3564 GCA_043759095.1 Acidobacteriota bacterium
GCCGCTTCGATCGGGATGCCCTGCTGGATCTCGATCACGCGGCGGACCGAGGCGCCCGCCGCCGCTTCGGAGTCGCCGACCTTGAAGTTCTTCACCGCCACACCGCGGCGCACCAGCCGCGTCTGCAGAATTTCCCACAGCGCGTTCATCTTCATCTCATCGTCGGTGGTGAGCGTGAGCTTCTTTTCCGCGACGTTGAGGTCGATCTCCGCCTTGGCGTCCTTGAAATCGTAGCGCTGGCCGACTTCTTTGCGCGCCTGGTTCAGTGCGTTGTCGACTTCCGCGAAATCGATGGTGGAGGTGATGTCGAACGACGATGTCGTGGCCATACAAATATTCTAACCTTGAGGCGATAAGATGGCGCCATGAGCGACGCGCTGCGGCCCGTTGATGTCGTCCGCGTGCGCGGACGAGAGCGGGCGTCGATGCCGGATCATGCGGCGACCGAGGAACCCCTCGAAGTGCGGCTGTACGACCGGCCGTTTGCCGTGATCATGCGCACGCCTGGGGCCGATCGCGAACTGACCGCCGGGTTCCTGCTGTCGGAGCGGGTCATCGAGGGCAGCGACGATCTCGGGACGATTGCACACTGCACCGACCCCGGCGCCGAGCATCGCGAGAACATCGTGAACGTGACGCTGGCGAACGGGTCGGCCGAGGCGATCGATCGTTTGCTCGCCGGCCGGCGTCAGGTGACGACGAATTCGTCGTGCGGGATGTGCGGGCGGCGGACGATCGAGTCGCTCGCGACCGGTGTGCCGCCGATCCGGGCTGCGTGGACCGTGCCCGCGGCGGCGATCGCGGCATTACCGGAGCAGCTGCGCGCGCGGCAGGCGGTGTTCGACGAGACCGGCGGCCTGCATGCGGCGGGTCTGTTTACGCGGGACGGTGCTCTCGTCGACGTGGCGGAAGACGTCGGCCGGCACAACGCGGTGGACAAGATCGTCGGCCGGATGCTGATGCGCGACGCGCTGCCGCTGTCGGATTACCTGTTGTGCGTGAGCGGCCGGACGTCGTTCGAGATCGTGCAGAAGTCGATCATCGCGGGCATTCCGATCGTCGCGGCCGTGTCGGCGCCGTCGAGCCTCGCGATCGATCTGGCGCAGGAATTCGGCGTCACGCTGGTCGGGTTCATTCGCGGCGACGGATTCAATATCTACGCACACGCGGAGCGGATCGAAGGCTGACGCCCATCGCAGCGCTCAAGCCCTGCGCCGCACGCGTCAGTGTTGCGCCAGCGCAGCCGCCGCGGCGGCCAGCACGGTCAGCCAGAACATCGGGATTGCCCACACCAGCCAGAGCGGGATCGCGCCGCCGTTCGGAAGCTGCCGGCGCGCCTGCAGCAGATGCAGCGGAAAGAAGTCCGGTCCTTCGCCCAGCCGCGCGGCGTGCAGCCATCCGGGTGTCCCGACGGCAGACACAAACGGTAGGTAGTCGAGCCGATAGCGATTCCACACGCGACCGGGCGCGGGCGTGATGCGCTCGTAATACACCGTCCGCGCGCCGGATCCGAGATCGCCGCCGAGCCCCTGATCCTCGAGGAACGACACCGATACGGCAAGCGCCGCGATCATGAAGCCGGCGAGCGCGCAGGCCAGTAGGGGCGCCGTTGTCCAGCGGCTGTCCGATCCCCCCGCGGGTAGCAGCATCAGGGGGATGATCGGGACGAGATTCCTGGGGCCGTGCGAGTACGCGCCTTCGGGGAACAGATACGCGGCATACAAGACCAGACCGACGCCCGCGGCTGTGGCGATGCCGATCGCGGCGGCGGGTTCGCGCTGCGCAAACCGTTTCGCGCGAACCAGCGCGAGCAGCAGCGCGGGCGCCCACAGGAACATCGACTTGCCAGGCGACAGCAGCAGGACGGCGAGGCCGCGCGGCACGTCGCCCGGCAGGAACGCGCGCGGCGGCAGCTGCGGAATCGTCTCCGCCCAGTCGTAGCCGAAGTCGAACGGCTGGCCGAAGCGGTACAGGTTCCAGGCCACGTGCCCGCCGGTCGCGAGCGCGATGCCGGTCGCCAAGGCGATCGCCACCCCGACGCGCGCACGCAGCGATTGGGAACGATCGCACAGCGCCGCGATGACGAAGCCTGGCGCGAAGACGAGGCTCGTCACTTTCGTCAGGCCGCAGATCGCCAGCAGCAGCGACGCGACGAGGACGAGTGTTCGCGCACGCCCTGAGTCGCGCCTGGCCTCCAGCAGCAACGCCGCCGCCCAGATGAACGCGGCGGCCTGCCACGCCTCGGAGTAGAAGCTCGTGCCGTACGGCCAGAGGACCGTGGCGCCGCCGAGGAGCATAGCGAGGAGAAACGCCGTCCGCGGCGGCGTCTCGAGTGCCAGCGCCGCGCGATGGAAACCCGCGACGGCCAGCGCTGCGGCCGTCGCGGCCGCCGTCATCGTGAGACCGCCGACGAGGAACACCCACGCCAGGCCGGCCGGCAACGCGGAGCGCGGCACGCCCGCGAGCGAGGCAATCGCGCGGCCGATCAGGTGATGGGGCAGGGCGAGGAACGCGGCGAGCGGTCCGTACGGCGCGTACGGCTTGCCGTCCCGTCCGACTTTCCCGAAAAAAATCGACTGACCGCCGCCAGAACGGATCGCGAGCGTCTGCGGCACCGACAGGTCGCCCGCATCCGCGAGATGCTCGACCTGAAAGTACACCTCGAACTCGTCGGGAACCCGAAACGCGTTGCCGGAGGAGGTGAGCGCGTACAGCGCCTGAAAGAAGACGAAGAGCAGGAGCGTGGTCCTGCGGTGCGAGCGCATGTCAGCGCTAGCATACACAGGTGACGGTCACCGGTTCTGCACGAACTGCCATCCGAAGCGCCCCTTGATGCACAAGTGGCCGTGCGTGACGTCGTGGTCGAGCGGCGACGTGACGCGGACGATATGGTTCTCCTGGACGTGAAGCTGCAGCGTGCAGCCGACGCCGCAGTAGGGGCAGATGGTGTCGGTGACGGTCTGCTTCGACTCGTCCCACGTGCCCGCCTGCCGCATGTCGTACTCCGACTTGAACATCAGCGCGCCGGTCGGGCAGACGCCGACGCAATTGCCGCAGTAGACGCAGGCTGAATCCGTGAGCGGCCGGCCGGATTCGGTCGAAATCCGCGCGTCGAACCCGCGGCCCGCGACCGCGATCGCGAACGTGTTCTGCGCGTCCGTCCCGCACGCCTCGACGCATTTGTAGCAGAGCACGCAGCGCGAGTAGTCGCGCACGTACAAATCGTTGTCGATCTTCGCCGGTTGCGCGACCGTGGCAGGGGGCGCCGCCACAGGGGCGCCGTGGACACCGAACCGTTCCGGCCGCGCGCCGTACTCGCGCAGGTGGCGCTGCAGGTCCGGCGCCGCCAGCGACAGGTCGACGGACGAGGCGAGCAACTCCAGCACGAGCCGCCGGCTGTGTCGGACGCGGTCGCTGCCGGTCCGCACGACCATCTCCGGCTCGACCGCGCGGGAGCAGGCCGGCACGAGCGCGCGCGACCCCTCGACCTCGACGACGCAGAGGCGGCACGCGTTGACCGGGGTGAGCGTTTCGAGATAGCAGAGCGTCGGCGTGTCGATGCCA
>JAYVMG010000304.1:0-22401 GCA_043759095.1 Acidobacteriota bacterium
GTCTGGCGCGTCAGCTTGCGGCCGTGTTCGATCGGGTGGCCGCGTGACGACACCGATCAGGCTCACGGCCGTGCTGACGCATCCGATTCAGTACTACGCGCCGTGGTTCCGACACATTGAGGCTCACGCGCCGGAACTCGCCTTGACCGTGGTTCATGCCACGCAGCCAACGGCGGAGCAGCAGGGCGTGGGTTTCGGGCGCGCGTTCGAATGGGACGTGCCGCTGACGGACGGATACCGGTCGATCATCGTCAGGCCAGCGCACCCGGGCGATCGGATCGACAGCGGCCATTTCACCGGACTCGACGTGCCCGAGATCGGCCGCGCGATCGCGGACACCACGCCGGATGTCGTGCTGATCACGGGTTGGTACTCCCTGACGCTCGTGCGCGCGCTGGTCGCGTGCCGGAGCCTCGGCGTGCCGACGTTGTACCGCGGCGACTCGCATCTGCTGAGCGGGCCCCGCGGATGGAAGCGGCCGTTGTGGACGATCAAGACGACGATCCTGCAGCGGCAGTTTGACGGCTTCCTGTCGCCGGGCGTGCGCGTCAGAGAGTATCTGCAGTGGTACGGCGTACCCGATCACAAGATCTTCCAGGTGCCACACGCGGTCGACAACGAGAGGTTCGCCGCCGCCGCCGAGCCCTACAAGAATCCCGACGTGCGCGCGGCCGCGCGTCTGCGGCGAGGCATTCATCCCGATGCGTTCGTGCCGCTGTTTGTCGGCAAGCTGGTCCCGTCCAAGCGTCCGGTGCACGTGGTGCGCGCCGCCGCGAGGCTGGCGCCGGGATGCACCGTGATGATGGTCGGTTCCGGGCCTCTCGAAGGCGACGTCCGGGCGGCGGCCGCCGACCTCGACGTCGATCTCAAGATGGTCGGCTTCATGAATCAAAGCGAACTGGGCGAGGCGTACGGGATCGCCGATTGCCTGACGCTGCCCAGCGATTTTCCCGAGACGTGGGGTCTCGTCGTGAACGAAGCGCTCGCCACGGGTCTGCCGTGTGTGGTCAGCAGCGCCGTCGGGTGCGTGCCCGACATGATTCGCGATGGCGAGACCGGATACGTCCACCCGCTGGACGATATCGCGGTGTTTGCAGTGAGGCTGTCGCAGGTCCGGCGCCGTAAAGCGCTCGGCTACGACTGGGGCCCGGCATGCCGCGAACGGCTCAGCCACTACAGTTACCACGAGATGACCGCGGGCGTCGCGCGCGCCTGCCGGTCCGTGCTGCCGCGGTCGCGCGGACCGGAGCCCGTTTGGCGCGACGCCCCTCAGCGCGTCATCGTCTGCTGCGGCCTGATGGTCGTCGCCGGCGGCCTCGAGCGCATGACGTTCGAGGTGCTCAACGCGGTCCGGGCGAGCGGGGTGGCGTCCCACGCGATCGTCAACAGCTGGGAGAACTTCCGGATCACGCCGCTGGCGGAAGCGAGCGGCGCGAGTTGGTCAGTCGGGCCATACTGGTACCCGTTGACCCGCCGGAATCTCTCGCTGGCGGTGATCGTCAAGATGTTCGTGGAAGTGTTGCTCGTCAGCCGCGATCTGCTTCGCGTCTCGAGGCGCGTGCGCCCGACGCATATCCTGCTGCCAGACGAGCACGCGACGTTGCGAAACCTTCCGGCGCTGCTTTGGCTGAGGCTGCGCGGCGTTCGCGTGATCGCGCGGCTCGGCACGGCACCGCCGACCGGCCGCTTTTACCGGAACCTTTGGCGCCGCCTGATCGCGCCTGTCGTCGATCGATTTGTCGCGAATTCCGAGTTTACCCGGCGCGAGTTGATGGCGCATGGCATTCCAGGGGAAAAAATTGAGACGATCGAGAACACGTCGCCACGCCGGCGATCGCCGGCGGCGGAGCCGGTCGCTCGGATCCCGGGGCGGGTCGTGTTCGTGGGCCAGCTGATTCCAGGCAAGGGCGCCTCCGTGTTGCTGGAAGCGATGGCGTTGCTTCGTGGACGCGTGGTGGACGCGACGCTGGATGTCGTTGGTGCGATCGACGGATGGGAATCGCCGGAGTATCGTGGACATCACGCCGCGCTGCGTGAGCGGGCGGCGCGCGCCGATCTCGCCGGCGCCGTCAATTTCCTGGGTCACCGCGAGGACGTGCCGGCGCTGCTGAGCCGGGCGAGCGTCCACTGCTGCCCCAGCCTGCCGGAACTCCGCGAAGGATTCGGGCTGGTCGTGCTCGAAGCGAAACTTTCGAGTACGCCGTCGGTGGTGACGCCCAGCGGCAATCTGCCGGGGATGATTGAGCACCAGCGCGATGGCTGGTTGTGTCCGCGAGCGGACGCTGCCAGCGTGGCCGAGGGCCTCGAGTTTTTCCTGGCCAATCATGATGCGGCGGCGGCCGCTGGACGCGCGGCGCTGGCGTCAGCGGCGCGATACAACGACAGCCGGTTCGCCGCCGCCTGGACGCGTGTCTTCAGAGCCGTTGGATAGCACGAGTACTCACATGCGCTTCAAAGATCTCGAACTCATCAGCGTTGGCCTCATCGCATTCGTTGTGTATCTATTCGCCGACGATTGGCTGCCGTCGCTCGCGCTGCTGGTGCTGTGGCTCTGCATCCGGCTGGTGTCAACGCATGACCGCCTATTTGCGCTGCCGATGGCGTTGACGTTTCAATGGTCGCAGGTGACGCTCGGCGTGTTTTATCTCGCGCTGACGGGGCGGGCCGTCCCGGCGATTGAGCAGAGCGACTACCGGCCGATGGTGCTGATCGGGCTCGGCTGCGTCCTGGCCCTGGCTGCGGGCGTCAGGCTCGGCTTTATGGTGCGCAAGCCGCCAGACCCCAACGAGCCGCGACCTGAGTACGCAGTCCCGTTCGGCCTGCTCGTGATCGTGTACATCGCCAGCATTTTCATCGAAGGTTCGCTGATCAGTATCTCGCCGTACTATCCGACGTTCCGCCAGATCATCGTGACGCTGGACACCGCGCGCCTGGGTCTGCTGTTCCTGGTCCTGCGCCGCTTCTGCGGCGGACCGAAGCCGCAATGGGGACTGCTGGGCCTGGTGGTGTCGATTGAGGTCGTGATGGGCATCACCGGGTTCTTCGCGGGCTTTCGTGAACCGGTCGTCCTTGCCGTGCTCGCCGTCCTTGAAATCTTCGATCAGAAGAACTCCCGGCATTGGATCGCGCTCGGCGTCGCCATCGTCGGGATCAGTTTACTGGGCCTGGTGTGGATGGGCATTCGCGCCGACTACCGAAAGGAATACGTCGAATTTGACCAGTTTCAGAATTCGCGCAGCGCGCGCGTGAACAGGGTCGAAGACCTCACGGCCAATTTTTTCAAGAACGATCCGTCCAACATCTGGAGGACCGCGGACGCGCTGGTCGATCGGATGTGGACGATCTACTACCCGGCGCTGGCCATCGCACGCGTGCCCCGCGAGATCGCCCACACGAACGGCGCCATTCTGGGCGCTGCACTCGTCCACATCGTGACGCCGCGGGTGTTCTTTCCCGATAAACCGATGCTCGACTCGGACAGCGACGAGGTGCGCAAGTACGCCAACGTCCACGTCGCGGGCCGGGAAGCGAACACCAGCATCGCGTTCGGATATTCCGCAGAGTCCTACATCGACTTCGGCCTGCCATGGATGTTTTTGCCGGTATTTGGCTTCGGGATCTTCATCGGCGCGATGTACGCGCTCTTCCGGTCGTTGATCTGGCACCGCGAGCTGTTTGTCGCGTTCGGCACGGTCGCGTTCTGGCTGTCGGTGTACCTGTTCGAGCGGTCGTGGGCGACGATGCTCGGAACGACGATGGGGTTCATGATCTATCTCGGCCCACCCGTCGTGTTGATCGATCGCTTCCTGATGGTTCGGGTTGCGGGCGAGAAGACCCGAGAGGACAATCCCACGCTGTTCGATGCGCCCATCTTCCGGGATCACGTGTAGCGCCGTGCGCGTGCTGCATGTGTCGCCGTATTTTCCGCCGGCGTTTCAATACGGCGGGCCGCCCGCCTCGATCCTCGGCCTCTGTCAGGGACTGCAGCGCGCCGGCGTCGACGTGGAGGTGGTGACGACGACGGCCAACGGCGCGACGCCACTGCGGCCGTCGCCTGAGGACGGCGAACAGTACGACGGCGTCCCGGTGCGGTACGTGGAGGCGGCATTTCCGCGGCGATTTTTCGGCGCGCGCTTGCGCGGACCACTGATGAACGCGCTGGCTCGCGCGGACGTCTGTCACATTCACGGTGTGTGGAACGTGCCAGAGTGGTGGGCGTCGCGCCTGGCGCGCGGGGCTGGCGTGCCGTACGTCGTGTCGCCGAGAGGGATGCTCCAGCCGCAGGCGATGCAGCGGGGCCGGCGGCGAAAGGCCGTCGCGTTCGCGCTGCTGGAGCGGCGCAATCTGACCGGCGCAGCGTTGGTGCACGCGACATCAGGACAGGAAGCCGACGCGATTCGCGATCTTGACCTCGGCGTGCCGATCGCAGTCGTGCCGAACGGCGTCGATCTTCAGAACGCGCAACAGGCGTCTCGCAAATATCGGGCGCGCCTCGGCATTCCACCGGACGCGTTCGTGGTGCTGTTTCTCGGTCGCCTGCATCAGATCAAACGCCTGGACCTGCTGGCCGACGCCTTCGCAGACGTGCGCGCGACCCACGCGGCTGTTCACCTGGTGCTCGCCGGCCCCGATGAGCACGGGCTGCTGCCCGATGTGCTCCGGCGTCTCGATGCCACCCCCGATCGCGTGCACGCGCTCGGCGCGGTCGGCGGCCGCGACAAATGGGCGTTGATCAAAGACGCCGACGTGATGGTTCAGTGTTCCGACTCGGAAAGCTTCGGGATGGCTGTGGTCGAATCGCTCGCCGCGGGCGTGCCGGTGATCGCGACGCAGACGTGTCCGTGGCGAGAGATCGAGACGCAGGGTTGCGGCTTCTGGGTCGAGCAGACGACTGCCGCGATTGCCGCCGCCATTCGGACGCTCGCGGACGATCCGGCGCGGTGCGCGGTCATGGGCGAGCGCGCGGCGGTGTTTGCGCGCGAACAATATTCGTGGGACGCCATCGCTGCGCAGATGGCCGGCCTCTACGCGGATCTTCACTGACGTGTCCCGCCCTGTCGTGGTGCTGACGCCAAACCTGCGCGGCCGTGACGGCATCTCGAGGCTTGCGCGCCTCGTGACCGGCACATTCGACGAGGTGACCGTGCTCGCGTTGCACGAACCCTCGTCGCAGCACACGTTC
The DNA here is from genome assembly GCA_043759095.1 of Acidobacteriota bacterium. Classification (GTDB taxonomy): domain Bacteria; phylum Acidobacteriota; class Vicinamibacteria; order Vicinamibacterales; family CAVVIG01; genus CAVQFC01. The sequence continues at coordinate 5,183 of JAYVMG010000304.1, forward strand.
GGCCGCGCCGTGGTGCGCGGCGCCGACGGGCGGTCGTTCCGGTTCGTGGCGGCTGCGCTGCGGCGCGCGGCGTCGGCGGATCGGCACACGGTCGTGATCGTCACGCATCTCCATCTCGCGCCGGCCGCGCTCGCGTTCGCCGCCAGGGGCGCGTCGGTGACGACGATTCTTTGCGGCGTCGAGGCGTGGAAGCCGCTGAGCCGGCCGCAGCGCGCGGCGCTCGATCGTTCGGCGCGGCTGGTCGCCATCTCCCGATTCACCCGTGACGGCTTCGTGAAGGCCAACCCGTACTTCGCCGGCCGCACCGTTGACGTCTGTCATCCGGGCGTCGAGACGCTGCCCGCGACGGATCGCGATCCCGCCGGGCCGCCGTCCGCGCTGATTGTCGGCCGGATGGCCGGGGACGAACGGTACAAAGGCCATGACCCGCTCCTCGAGATCTGGCGTGACGTCGCGACAGCGGTCCCCGGCGCGATCCTGCGCATTGTGGGCGACGGCGACGATCGACCGCGCCTCGAACACAAAGCGACCGCGCTCGATCCTGGCGGGCAGGTGATGTTTCTGGGACGGCTCGACGAGGACGCGCTGCAGCGCGAGTACCAGCGGTGCACCGCGTTCGTGATGCCCAGCCGCGACGAAGGATTCGGGTTCGTGTTTGTCGAAGCCATGCGGGCCGGGCGCGCCTGTGTCGGCAGCCGGGGGGCCGCTGACGAGATCATCATCAATGAGGACACCGGGGTGATTGTGGAGCCGGACAATCGCGCGCAGCTGCTTCAGAGCGTGGTGCGGATGCTGCGCGACCGCGCAGCCGCCGACGCGATGGGCGCTCGCGGCCGCAGCCGGTTTCTGCAGCAGTTCACCGACGATCGGTTTCGCGACCGGTTCACAGCGCTGCTGCCGGTGACATCGTGAACATTCTCGGACTCAACGCGTACCACGGAGATGTGTCGGCGGCGCTGGTCCGCGACGGCCAGCTCGTTGCGGCTGTCGAGGAAGAGCGCTACCGCCGGATCAAACACGTCGCCGGGTGTCCGACGCACGCGATGCACGCGTGTCTCGAGATGGGCGGGATCACGCCGGCCGACATCGATGTGTTCGCGGTGTCGCGGGATCCCCGCGCGCATCTGCTGCGCAAAGCCTGGTTCCTGATGCGCCACCGGCCGACGGGCACGGTGTCTGCGCGCGCGCGCAACATGGCCAGCCTGCGCGCATTGCCGGCGACCATTGCCGGTGCGCTGGGCCTCGACGAGGCGCGCGTGCGGCCGCGGACGCGATTCGTGGAGCACCATCCCGCGCACCTGGCGAGCGCGGCGTTCGTGTCACCGTTCGACGAAGCGGCCATCTGTGCGATCGACGGCTTCGGCGATTTCGTCAGCACGTCGTGGGGCCGCGTCATCGGACCGCGCCTCTCGGTGGAGGGCCACGTCTTCTTCCCGCACTCGCTCGGGCTCCTGTATCTGGCCATCACGCAGTATCTCGGGTTTCCGCACTACGGCGACGAATTCAAGGTGATGGGGCTCGCGCCATACGGCGAACCGCGGTACACACGGGAGCTCGAGTCACTGGTGTCTCTCACAGACGCGGGCGGGTTCGAACTGGACCTGTCGTACTTCCGGCACTGGTCTGAAGGCGTCGCGATGACGTGGGAAGACGGCGAGCCGAAGCTTGGCCCCGTCTTCACACCGAAGCTGGAGACGTTGCTCGGCCCGGCGCGCCGCCGCGATGAACCGGTCGGCCCGGTGCATGAAGCCATGGCCGCGTCCCTGCAGGTCGCGTACGAACGCGCCGCGATGCACGTGCTCCGGCACGTGCAGAAGACCACGGGCAGCACGAAACTCTGCCTGGCGGGCGGCTGCGCAATGAACAGCGTGGCGAACGGCAAGATCCGTGAGCAGACCGATTTCCGTGACGTCTTCATTCAGCCCGCGTCCGGCGACAACGGGACCGCGCTCGGCGCTGCGTTCTACGCGTGGAACCACCTCGAGGGACACCCGCGCGGCTTCGTGATGGAGCACGGCTACTGGGGTCCCTCGTTCGGCGATGACGCCATTGCGGCAGCGCTGGACGCCGAGCAGCGCTCGATCGACGAACGCGGCTGCTCGCACCGTGTCTGGACGGATGACGCCGCGCTCGACGAGTGGACAGCCGCGCAGATTGCAGACGGCCGCGTGATCGGATGGTTCCAAGGGCGGATGGAGTGGGGCAGCCGCGCGCTCGGCAACCGCAGCATCATCGCCGACCCGCGCCGCGCCGACATGCGCGAGATCATCAACACGCGGATCAAATTCCGCGAGCGGTTCCGCCCGTTCGCGCCATCGGTCCTCGAGGAAGCGCTCGACGAGTATTTCGTCGGCGCCGTGCCCGATCCGTTCATGCTGCAGGTATACCCGGTGCGTCCCGATAAGCGCGCGATCGTGCCTGCGATCACGCACGTGGACGGCTCGGGCCGGCTGCAAACGGTCAGTGTGCGCTCGAACCCGCGATACTACAGCGTGATCAAGGCGTTCGCCCGTCTGAGCGGCGTGCCGATGCTGCTGAACACGTCGTTCAACGAGAACGAGCCGATCGTACTGACGCCGGCGCAGGCGCTCGACTGTTTTCTCAGGACGAGCATGGATGTGCTCGTCATCGGCCGCCACGTGCTCGATCGCGCACGCGTGCCTGCGCCGTCAATCGGCGCCCAGACCGCGCGTATGGAGGTGTGAAGTGGCAAGCCTGGCATCGAAACGGGTCGTCGTGACCGGAGGCAGCGGCTTTCTCGGCCGCCACGTCGTGGCCGCGCTCGAGACCCGCGGCAGCACCGTGCTGGTGCCTCGGAAAGCGCAGTACGACCTGACGCACGAGGGGGATGTGGCGCGGATGTACGCCGATCTCAAGCCGCAGGTCGTCATCCATCTGGCCGCCGTCGTCGGGGGCATCGGCGCGAATCGTGACTTTCCGGGACGTTTCTTCTTCGAAAACGTGATACTTGGCGCGCTGACGATGGAAGGGGCGCGGGTGAGCGGGGTGGAGAAGTTCGTGGGCGTCGGGACGATCTGCGCGTATCCCAAGCTGGCGCCGGTTCCGTTTCTCGAGCGCGATCTGTGGAACGGGTATCCGGAAGAAACCAACGCGCCGTACGGCATCGCGAAAAAGATGCTGATGGTGCAGGGACAGGCCTATCGGCAGGAGTACGGCTTCAATGCCATTCACCTCCTGCCGGTGAACCTGTACGGACCGCACGATAATTTCGATATGAAGTCGTCGCACGTGATCCCGGCGCTGATCCGCAAGTGCGTCGAGGCGATGGAGACCGGCGCGGCGCAAGTCGTGTGCTGGGGCACCGGCAGCGCGACACGCGAGTTCCTGTTCGTCGAGGACTGCGCGGAAGCGATCGTGACCGCGACCGAGCGGTACGATGATCCCGAACCGGTGAACATCGGCGCGGGGTTCGAGATCGGTATCCGCGAGCTGGCGGAACTGGTGGCGCAGCTGACCGGGTTCACGGGGACGCTGACCTTCGATCGCACGAAGCCGGATGGCCAGCCGCGTCGCATGCTCGACGTCACGCGCGCGGCCAACCGGTTCGGCTTCAGAGCGACCACCGATTTCCGAACGGGCCTGCGCCGGACGATCGACTGGTTTCGCGCACATCGCGAGGTTGCGGTGTGAAGGTGTGTTTCTTCAATCGGTCGTACTGGCCAGATCAGGCGGCCACCGGTCAGTTTCTGACCGAGCTGGCGGAGGACCTGGTGAGCCGGTACGGCGCCGAAGTGACGGTGGTCGCCGGTCGATCGCTGAACGCCCCGGGCGACGCCGGCCGCTGGCGCCTGAGCCCGGTGAGCCGCGAGTCGCACCGCGGCGTCGCCATCCGTCGGGCGAACGGCACGCGGATGCGGCCGGGTCGCTTTGTCGCGCGCGTGTCGAACTACGTCAGTTACTTTGCGGCCGCGACGGTCGCCAGCTTCGGCGTCGGGCGACCGGACGTCGTCGTGTCGATGACGGATCCGCCGATTGTCGGTCTGGCCGCGCTGTGGACGGCGCGGCGGACGGGCGCGCGGTTCGTGTATCTGTGCGAGGACATCTTTCCGGAAGTCGCCGCGCTCCTCGAGGATTTCCACAACACGGCGGTCAACGCGTCACTCGATCGCATCAACCGCTATCTCCTGCGCGAGGCGGATGGCGTCATCGCGCTCGGCGATCGCATGCGGCGGCGCCTGGTCGAAGAAAAGGGCGCCGATCCGGCGCGGGTGCACGTCATTCACAATTGGGCGGACTGCGATGCGATCGTGCCCGGCCCGAAAGACAACGCGTTTGCGCGCGCGCACGGCCTCGTCGATCGCTTCGTGGTGATGCACTCCGGGAACGTCGGCCTGTCGCAGAACCTCGAGGTGCTGATCGAGGCGGCCGATCGTCTGCGGTCGAAGGAACGGCTGACGATTGCGATTGTCGGTGACGGATCCAAACGGGAGGCGCTCGAAGCGATGGTGGCCGCGCGCGGACTGACCAGTGTGCGCTTTTTTCCGTATCAGCCGAAGGCGCAACTGCACGATTCGTTTGCCACGGCGAATGCGTTTCTCGTATCGCTCAAGAGCGGGCTCGAGGGCTTCATCGTTCCGAGCAAGGTGTATGGGATTCTCGCGGCCGGGCGGCCGTACATCGCGGCCATCGATCCAAGCAGCGAAGCCGCGGCGATCGCGCGCGACGGCCAGTGCGGGCTCGTCGCGGCGCCCGGCGACCCTGTCGCGCTCGCCGACGCGATCGCGACGATGTACGACCATCCCGCCGCGACGGTGGAGATGGGGGAGCGCGCCCGCCGCGTGGCCCGGCAGTTCGATCGCCCGATCGCCGTGCAGGCGTATCACGATCTGTTTGCGCGCGTCGCCGGCGTGGCGCGAGCCGCATGATCAAGCGCGCGTTCGACTGCGGCGTCGCCGGCATCGGCCTGCTCGTGTCCGCGCCGCTGTGGGGTCTGCTGGCGATCGCGATCAAGATCGAGGACGGCGGTCCGGTGTTGTTCCGGCAGGAGCGCGTCGGGCTGGGCGGGCGGGTGTTCGATGCGCTGAAATTCCGCTCGATGGCGCCGGATGCGGAGGCGCTGACCGGACCCGTGCAGGCGACACTTCACGATCCGCGCGTGACGCGCGTGGGCCGGCTGATGCGCGCGACCGCGATGGACGAACTGCCGCAGCTGTGGAACATCGTGGCCGGCGACATGAGCGTCGTCGGCCCGCGGCCGTTGCGTCCAGGCGAGGTCGACGTGCGTGGCGACGGGCAGCTTGTGCGCCTCGATCAGATTCCGGGATACGCGGAGCGTCACAGCGTCCGTCCCGGACTGACGGGGCTGACGCAGGTCTACGCGTCGCGCGACATTTCGCGCGCGAGCAAGTTCCGGCTCGATCGCCTGTACCTGAACCGAGCCGGTTTCTGGCTGGATCTACGGTTGATTCTGGTCTCGTTCTGGATCACCGCCAGAGGTGAGTGGGAAAAGCGTGATCGCCGGATCCCTTAATACTCTGTTTATAATGCTCTGCACTCATGGATAAGTCGGTAGACGTCCTCATTGTGGGCGGAGGCCCCGGTGGACTCTTTATGGCGGCGCGCCTCGCAGCACGCGGCGTCCAGACGCTGGTGTGCGAAGAGCACGCGCGCGTCGGCGATCCGGTGCACTGCACTGGCGTCCTCTCGTCCGACAGTATTCCGGCTTTCGATCTGCCGACCTGCTCGACCCTGAATCAGCTGACGTCGGTGCGGTTTCTCTCGCCGGGCGGGATTCCAGTGGACTACACGACGCCGTCGCCGCTGGCCACGGTCATCGATCGGCCCGCCTTCGATCGGGCGCTGGCGGATCGCGCGATTGCCGCGGGCGCCGAACTGCGGGTCGGCGCGCGCGTATCCGCGCTCGAGGTGGGTGCTGCCGGTGTACGCGCCGTGGCGGGGGGCGTCACGATCAATGCGCGGCTGGCCGTGCTTGCGTGCGGCGCCACGTACGCGTTTCAGCGCCGCTTCGGTTTCGGCCTGCCGACGACGTATCTGCAGACGGCGCAGCGGGAATTGCCGGTCACGCATCCGGGTCACGTCGAGCTCCACTTTGGCCAGGATGTGGCGCCGGGCGGATTCGCGTGGGCGGTGCCGGTGCTTCGGCCCGAGGGCGCGTTTGTCCGCATCGGTGTGATGGCGTCGCGTGACATCCTCGGCTGCTACACGCGCATGATGGGCCGCGTCGGCGATCGATGGGGCGTGGCGGATCGCGAGCGGTCCCCGCGCGTGAAAATTCTGCCGCTCGGCGCCGTCGGGCGCACGTACGGCGATCGCATGCTGGCGATCGGTGACGCGGCGGGCCTCGTCAAGCCCACCACCGGCGGCGGCATTCACTACAGCATCGTCAGCGGGGCGCTCGCGGCGGACGTGGCCGTCAATGCGCTCGCGGCCGATCGGCTCGACGCGCAGACACTGTCCGCCTACGAGCGGGCCTGGCGCACCGAGCTGGCCGACGAGTTCACCGCGCAGCAGGAACTGCGCGCGATCGTGACGAAGCTGAGCGATCAGGCGATCGACAGCTTTTTCGAGCTGGCGCACACCGACGGCATCATGCCCATCGTCCGCGCGACCGCCCGCTTCAACGAGCATCGGCCGCTCATCCGCGCGCTGTTCAAGCATCCACCCGTGCGGCGCATTCTGTTTCGCGCCCTGATGGCGTGATGGCGCGGCTCACGACATTCCTGAAGAAACCGCTCGCGGATCAGAGGCTGCTCGTGTTCGCGGCGCTCCTGCACGTGCTCGTCGCCCTGGCTGTGCGTGTGCTGCCGTTCGGTCTGGTTCAGCGCGCCCTCGGGCGCGTCGCCGCGACGGGACCGGGTCGTCCAGGGATCGATGACGCCGCCCGCGTCGTTCGGACGGTGCGGACGGTGGCGTTTCTCCTTCCCGGCGCGACCTGCCTCACCGAAGCGCTCGTCGCCCAGTGCCTCCTCGCCCGACAGGCCTCGGAGACGACGCTGTGCTTCGGCGTCTCCCGGACCCGGCCGTCCGACCGTCCGTTCGACGCGCACGCCTGGCTCGAGCGCGGCGGGTCCTGCCTCATCGGCACGCGTGCGATCGTCTACGATCCGCTCCTTCCTTCCAGCCGATGCGTGTCCTCGCCGTCACTGCGCTAATCGTCGGCGCCCTCATCCGCATCGCGATCCTTCCCATCGCCGTGCCGGCCGTCGATGATTCGTGGCGCGCATGGAGCTTTCATGCGGCGACGCGGGGCCCGTGGAACCTGTACGGTCCGAAGGGGCGCACCGTCACGTTCGGCGGCATCGAGGCGCCGGTCGTGTACCCGCCGCTTGCGCTCGACGAGTTCGCGATTCTCGGCCGCGCGCACATCGCGCTGAACGGTGGGCGGTTTGACAACAACGTCGCGCTGACGCGGACGATCAAAGGCGCGATCGTGCTGCTCGATGGCCTCCTGACGGCGCTGGTGTTCCTGGTCGTGCGGCGCTCCGCCGGAACCCCGCGCGCGTGGTGGGCCGCGATGGCGTACTGGGCGAATCCGGCCGTCCTCATGATCACGACGCTCGGCTATGTGGACGTGTTCCTGGCCATTCCCGCTGTCGGCGCGGTGATCGCGGCGTCGAATGGCCGTCCGTGGCTGACCGGCGCGCTCTTCACGGCCGCGGTCCTGACCAAACCGCAGGGTCTGTTCGTGGCCCCGATTGCCGCGCTCGCGCTGTGGAATGCGCGCGGCGCGGGAACCGGCGTGGCGCGCTTGCGCGAAGGGGTTGCGGCGTCGGCCCTCACCGCGGCGATCATCTCCGCGCCGGTGGTCGCGGCGGGCAAGACGTACGACATGCTGCGATCGATCGCGGTCCTCGCCGGCCACGACATGCTTTCGGCGCTCGCGTTCAACGCTTGGTGGATCATGGGGTACGTCCTTCAGGCGTTCGCGGCCCGTGGCGCCGGGCTTGTCACCGCGCTGCGTGTGCAGCCGGAAGTGGTGACGCATGCATACGCGATGGCGCGCGGCGTGCCCAACCCGCGGGTGATCGGCGTGTTGCTGATGGCGGCGCCCATCGTCTGGGCGCTGAAGATCGCGGTGCACGCGCGTGATCTTGGCCTGCAGAGCGCCCTCGGCGCGTTCATCGTCGTGGCGTACTTCACACTGTCAGTGCAGGTGCATGAAAACCACTTCTTTCTCGCCCTGCCGCTGCTCGCGATTGCGGCCGCGCTGCGGCCCGCATTCGCGCCGGTGCTGGCGGGCTTGAGTGTGTCGTTCGCGCTGAACCTGTATTTGGTGTTCGGTGTGCGCGGCGACGGTCCGGCGGCGTTCGCGACGATCGCGGGCATCGATTCCAGCGTGCCGGCTGCCGTGGTCTGCTGCGCCGTGTTCGCGTGGTTTGCCGCCGTCTTCTCGCGCGAGTGCATGCAGCCGGCATGAGCACATTGCGTGATGCGTTCGATCGGCAGGGGTACGTCGTGTTGCGCTCGGCGGTGGCGGATCCCCTTCTTGGATTCCTCTGGCGGTATGTTGTCGAGCGCGCCGGCCACGGCGGGCTTCGGATGGACGATCCGGACGTGCCTGGCGCCGCGTGCGCCTACGGCGACCCGATCATGGAACACATGTTGGAGCGAATGAGGCCGCCTGTCGAAGAGGTGAGCGGGACCCCGGTGTACCCGACGTATTCCTACCTGCGGCTCTATACCAGAGGCGACGCGCTCCACCCGCACGTCGATCGACCGGCCTGCGAAATCAGCCTCAGCCTGAATCTCGGGCAGGAGCCGTCGACACCGTGGCCGCTGTGGGTGCGCGGCCCGCAAGGACCGTATGCCGCGGCGCTCGAGCCGGGCGACGCCCTGCTGTATCGTGGGACGGAGCGCGAGCACTGGCGCGAGGCGTACGACGGCGCTCGCCTCGGTCAGGTCTTCCTGCATTACGTGCGTCAGAGCGGTCCCCACGCCGAGTGGAAGTTCGACAAGCGCACCGGTCTCGCGCTCACGACGCCGCTTCCGCTCTAGCCGTCCGCCTCGTCCGGTCCCGCCACGTCCGACGCCGCCAGCGATCGGAACCACTTCGGAGCTCCCGCCACAATCCGCCTGACGTAGAGCCATGGTAGCAACGAGGAGCGTCGTGTGCCGTATCGCGCGAACATGTATTCGCGGCTTGGAAGCAGGTGCTCGCGCAACAAATGCAGACGCGCCGGCCACCGATCGAGCGCCCGCAGATCCGCAGCCAGCACGTCGACCGGCCGAACGCGATCGCCGAGAAACGCCGCCGTCGGTTCGACGAGGCCCGGCGGCGGGGTCAGGCGCGCCGTGAGCGCCCGTGCGCGGCCTTTGAACGCGTCGGCAGCGTCGGACAGGCTGTACGCGCAGACCGCACGGATTCCGCGCGCGGAGGCCAGCGCGACGACCTGATCCTCCTCGGCGGATGAGAGGCGTTCGACCAGGAGGTGGATGTCGTAGAGCCACAGCAGATCGGCGGAATCGTAGTGGTGCGCGACGCGGTGTGTGCAAGCGAGCAGCAGGCTATGCACCGCGGAGGGGCCGCAGGCGCCGTCACCCAGTCCAGGTACGGGGCCCGCCTCACTCACGATCTCGTCGTACGTCAGCACGGCGGCGAACGCGATCACATTCGAGATCCGCCAGTGCACGTCGAGCGCGTGTTCGACCCCGGCGCGATCGACGACGTCGTAATGAAATTGCGCCACGATCAGCTCGCCGTCCGTTTCGCGCGCGCGGCCGTATCCGAGAGCTTCGAGCACGCCCGCGACCTCATCGCGCCGGTCAGCCGGCACCAGCAGGTCGGTGTCGGTGCGCGGTCGCAGTTCCGGGCTGCGATAGTGGGTCCGGCTGATGGCGGCGCCTTTGAGCAGCACCGCGCGGATGCCGGCGGCGGCCAGCGCCGTCAGGACGCGGCGCAACTCCACCTCGCGCACGGCCTCGAGCGCCGCGGCCGCACGCCGCTCCGCCTTCAGCTCCGGCAGCCGCAGGCGATCTTCGAGTACCAGGTGCAAACGATGGGAGCGGGCGAGGGCGAGGAGTCTTGCGTCGAGGATGCCGGAGCCGGGCGTCTGGATCAGCGCCCGCAAACGATCCACGAGCGGGGAGGCAACGCGCACCCTTGCATTATGGCCCGTGCGCGCCCGTTCAGCGGTTGCATGGATGGCGGTCGGCGGCTAGAGTGCGTGCATGATCGATTCCCCGGCGCGCGCGAAGGCGATTGCCTCCGAGTTGCTGGCCGGCGCGCAGATGTCGGACGAAGTGGTGCGTGCGCGGCTGCGGGACGCGTGCGACCGGGGCTACTGGTTGCGAGCGGCGCCGGCGCTGTCAATCGGCGGCGCGCCTCAGCCGTGGACACGGACGCTCACGCCCCCGGACCTCGATGCGACGGTCCGCCGCTTCGGGGCCGACGGGTACTTCCAGCTGCCGCCGATCATCGACCACGCGGCGCTGGCGCAGCTCAACGTCGCGATCGACGCGGTCGTTGGCGCTGGATGGCCTCCGGTATTCGCGTGGGCCTATGATCAGTTCTGGTCGCTGAGCCGGCTGCCCGATGTGTCCGATCTTCTCACGCGCGCGCTCGGCGCGGCCTACTCGCAGATTCCGCACATCTGGACGCACGTCGTGTCTCCGGTGGTGGGCGCGAGCGGATGGGGGCCGCATTTCGATTTCGCGTCTGGCGGGCGCGTGTCCGTCTGGCTCGCGCTGAGCGACGCGACGCTCACCAACGGCTGTATGCACGTGGTGACGGCCACGGACTTGGCGGCGGGGTTTGCGGCGCACCGTCCCGAACTCGAACGCATCGTGGTCGCCGACGCGCTGCGCGCGCTGAAGGGCGTCCGTGCGCTGCCGGTTTCGCGCGGCGCGGCGCTTGGGTGGGGCGCCGGCGTGCTCCACTGGGGTGGGCCGTGTCTTCAGGCCAACCAGGCGCGTCGCGCGATTTCAATGGAGTTCATCGCGCCGACTGTCGCGCCGGATCCGGACGAGTCACCGCTGCTGCCGCACGACGGCCCGCTGCCCGCATTCGGCGATCGCCTGCGGATGATTGCCACCGCGGTTCTGGCGTACGAGAACTTCGAGCCCGGGCTTATCCGCTACCGCGCGCTCGCCGAACGTCTGCGCTCGACCGACCTCAGCTGAACCACGTCGCGATGGTGCAACGGCGCCCGCGCGTCACCTCCGATACGTCGTGGACCACGTCGGACGGGAAGGCGATGAGCAATCCCGGTGCAGCGTCGCACGCGAGGCCGATTCCCCGCCACTCCGGCGCATCGATCAAGTCGAAGAATCGAAGTTCGCCTCCGGCGTAGTCCGCGCTGCCGGCGGTGTCCGGTTGACTCAGGAACACGACGGCTGACACCCGCCGGTCGCCTTCATCCGGCGGCGTTTCCGGGAGCGCCCGGCGATCGCGATGAGGCCGGTAGTACGAACCCTCTCGATAAACAAGGTACTGCGGCGGTTCATGCTCGCTCAGCGCGACCGAGAAATGCCGCGCGAGGTCGTCGCGGCACGCGGTGAATCGCGCTTGCATTTCGAGATCGCGCGACGCGTCAAGGTCGATTGACGATGTACGCCTGGTGCCGATCTTGCGCTCGGCGCTGGAAGCGCGTCCGTACACAGAGGACACGTGACCGGCGGCAGCAGTCATCAACCGGCTCAGATCGGCACATTCCCCGGTGGTCAGGAAGCCTTCGCGGACGTACAACCCGAGTCTTTTCAACAGGTTATTTGGCGAGCCCGTTTTGCTCATCTGTTCCTGAATTCTTCTATTGCAATCAATACGACTTTATATGACACTGATGACGTTCCGGGTCGAGAAGTTTCACGTAATCCACTCGGTGGATACAGTAGAGAAGCCAAGTCTTGAAGAAGAAGTCGACCACATCTTTCCGCTCGAACGCGATGGCTCTGACCCTCGCGTTGGGTCTCGCCCTCGCCTACGGCGTTCATTCTTATCACCTCTTTGCACAGGTGGTCAGTTATACGCCGGGCGTCGAAGGACAGATTTGGCAGCAGCTGCCGGTGTTCGGTCGCGGCCTCGACATGAACGAACGCCCGATCACGACCGATCAGTCCTTCATCGATAGGTCGGGCCAACACCCGGCGGATCTGTGGCCGTGTACTCTCAGCGGTGGGTTCCCCGTCCACTGCTATCCGTCCGGACAGATCGGCCTCATCGATCCCCTGTACCCTGACATCGACGCGCTGGGCACTCCCCTCTACCCTGACATTCCTCAAAATTATGGCGGTCGATTCGCGCCCTGCCGCAACGGGATCTGCTATCCGTCCGGCTTGATTGGCGTTGGACTCGGTGTGGCGTGGCGTGTTGGTCCGTGCATCCTGTCTCCCGGGACCGACAATTTCTCGACCAGCGTCTCGTGTTACTCGCCGGCGGAGATCGCGGCGGCGAACCTGACGAACAAAGTGCCACTGCTTCGGAGCGACATCGCGGCGGCGATCGCGGGTGGCTTCGTGCTGCATCCCCTCGCGCCTCCGACAGGCTACCTGGCCGGTCCGCAGCAACTGGCGGTAGACAACACGACAGGCACGCTCTACGTGACCGATCACTGGACCAATCGCATCCAGGCATTCTCCGTCGCCGGCACGCCAATTCTGCTCACTCCTCCCATTGGCGACGGTACGCCTGGCGCTGGTCCACAGCAGCTGAACGCACCCGAAGGTATCCAGATCGACGCCAGCGGGCAACTGATCGTCGGCGATGCCGGAAATTCCCGCGTCTCGGTCTTTGCCAAGACTGGCCAGTTTCTGACACAGCTCAACATACCTGGAGCTCGACCGAGAGGCATCGCCATCACGCCAGGCGCGACGTTGGGCGCCTTAACAGGTAATCCGCCCAATTCCCGGCTCGTCGTCACCGACGCGGACGCCTGCACGATCTACATTTACGACGCCTCATCGGCGCTGCCGTCGCTGAACCTGGTTGGCTCGCCGATCGGGAACGGCTGCGTACCGTCCTCGGGCGGTGTCCCCGCCATCAGCGACATTTTCGCGGTCATCGGCGCCTCGATCGACAACGCTGGACACATTTTCGTCGCGGACTACGACCGCAATCGCATCGAGATCTTCAACGCAGTCGACGGCGGATTCATGACGGCGTTCGGCGCCCCGAACAATGTCGGTCCGGTCACGGCGGACACGCTGAACTCACCGAACGCCGTCCTGGTCGACCATCGGGGCGTCTACGCCGAAACCGATGCGCAGAACGTCACCCATCAAGTCGCCCGCGTCTGGGTCGTCGACGAGCAGAACCAGCGCCTGGCGATCTTCAAGGTGAACTTCGACGCCGCCACGCCGACGGCGGCGCTGCTCTTTTCTCTGGACGCCGCGGGCGATCTCAACGGCTTCCCTAACGGGATTGCGGAGGACATGTCGAGCGATCCGCTCGGCAGGGTCGTTGTCACCGATTCGGGGAACGCCCGCATCCAGCGATTCCAGGTGCCTGACCTCTCGGTCGTGAACGTGGCGCCGTCCTTCGCCACGAGCACCGTGTCTTTCGACGTCGTCGTTGCTGTGGGCAAGGATCTGGTGGGCGTCAAGAGCGTCGTGCCGACCGTCTGCCCGACGACCGTGAACACGATCATCACCAGCGGCGTGGTGAATCCGACGACCGGCTGTTCGGCCCTGACGACGAGCGCGGTCATCACGCCGGGTCAGAGCGTGACGTACAGCTTCACGTTCGATCCCACGGGCCCGACCGTCAAGAAGTTCGACATTGTGGCGGACGGCAATCCGGATCCGCTACACCCCGGCACGATGGCCACGCACTCCAACGTCGCGCATGCGACCGTCACGACGCCGTGCGGGACGTGCGCGATCACGGCGCAGGTCCGCGTGCCGCATCAGGCCGTCCCCGACACGTTCGACGCCCTCGTCGCACCTGTGGCGCCATCGACGGTGTGGACCGGGCCGCACGTGTACGCCCAGCAGGTGTGGCTGCGGATTACCGCGACGAACCAGACCGTCGGCCTCAAACAGATTGACTATCGGTTCGTTTCGGGTCCTGAAACGAGCGTCGGTGCGCAGCCGGGTCTCTTTGTCGTGCTGAAAAACGGGTCGCCGCTGACCGCCACCATCGAGGCGCCATTCATCCGGTCGGGCACGAGCATCATTGAGTACTGGGGCGTGAATACCGACGATACGGAGAGCCCGCACGTCTTCGCGCAGCTGACGATCGACTCCACACCGCCTACGCTCGTCTTCCGCTTCGACCGGGCGACCAATGCCAGCGGAGCACTCGGACCGAACCTCGCAGGATGGTGGAACAGTGCGGTGCGGTTGCCGCTCCAGTTCACGGGCGCCATCACCAGCGTGACGCCTGCCTCCACGGGCCTGCCGCTCAGCCCGGCCTCCCAGAGCCCGTTGACGTTCCCGGGAGAAGGCCGCAATCTTGGTTACACGGTCACGGTCACCAGCGAGTCTGGCGTGACGACGACCAAGACGTCGAACGTCCCGGCGCCAGAGGGACTGCCGTACAACATCGACATGACGCCGCCGACGTTCGTTGGTACCACGATCACCCTCGAAGCGACCAATCCGCTCGGCGCGCCGATCAACGCGACGTCACCGTCGGCGCTGGCGCTGGCGACCGACCGGCCGCTTTCCACCGGGGACGCGGGATCCGGTGTCGTACGGGTCGAACCAAAAATCCCTGTCGCGAACTTCGCGTTAGGTCTGACGAGCGTGGACTTCAAGGCGACCGACGCGGCCGGGAACGCGTCGACCCAGACCGTGCTGGTGATCGTGACGGTGCAAGACACCACGTCGCCGGTCATTGCTCCGCACGTCAACCTGACGATCGAAGCCGGCAGCGCCGCCGGCGCTATCGTCAACTACACGCCGCCGGCGACGTCCGACGCCGTGGACGGCCCCAAGGTCGCGACCTGCGTGCCGAATGTCGGCGCCCAGTTCCCGTTCGGCCCCACAACCGTCACCTGCCGGGCGACTGATGCGCACGGCAACGTCGCCACGCCGACGACGTTCACCATCACGGTCGTCGACACGACCGCCCCGCTGATCGCGCCGCACGCCGACGTCACGTTTGAAGCCACGAGCGCGGCGGGCGCCACTGTCGGCTACACGAGCCCGGCGACGTCGGATGCGGTTGACGGCGCCCGGACGGCGAGTTGCACGCCGAATTCTCCTGGCGTGTTTGCCTTGGGCTCCACGGCCATCACGTGTACCGCGACCGACAACCACGGCAACGTGGCTGCGTCGACGACGTTCAACGTCGTGGTCGTGGACAGGACGCCGCCGACCATCCAGGCGCCGCCGTCCGTGACGGTGTCCCCGGACCCTGGTCAGCTCACAGCCAGCGGCGTAGTCCTCGGCACGCCGACGACCGCCGATCTCGTCGGCGTGACGAGCGTGACCAACAATGCGCCGGCGACATACCCGGTGGGCACCACGACCGTGACGTGGACGGCGAGGGACGCGGCCGGAAATAGTGCGACGGCGACGCAGACGGTCACGGTGAACAAGGCGACGTCGAGCGTGACGGTGACGTGCCCGGTGGGACCGTTCACTTACACCGGATCGGCCCAGACGCCGTGCTCGGCGTCGTACGCGACCAACGACGGCCTGAGCGGATCGCTGACGGTGACCTACACGAACAACGTCAACGCGGGGACCGCGAGCGCCAGCGCGTCGTACGCGGGTGATGCCAGTCACGCAGGCAGCAGCAACAGCGCGACGTTCACGATCGGGAAGGCGACGTCGACGGTGACGGTGACCTGCCCGGCCAGCGTGTCGCACATCGGGTCGCCGCTGACGCCATGCACGGCCGCGGCTACCGGCGTAGGTGGCCTGAACCAGTCGTTGGCGGTCACCTACACGAACAACACGAACGTCGGATCGGCCGGCGCCAGCGCCTCGTACGTCGGCGATGCCAACCACACGTCGAGCACCGGATCGGGCAGCTTCGCGATCGTCGACACGACGCCGCCGGTCATCACCGTGCCGGCGAACTTCACGGTCGGCGCGACGTCTTCGACAGGCGCCACCGTGACGTATACCGCCACGGCCAATGACCTTGTCGACGGCTCGCGTGCGGTGAGCTGCACGCCGCCATCCGGCACGCTGTTCCCGATTGGGCCGACGACGGTTACATGCATCTCGACGGATAGCCGCAACAACTCGACGCAGAAGTCCTTCGTCGTCACGGTGTCGAACCAGCCGCCGACGATTACGCAGGCCAACGTCAGCGCCATCGCGACGAGCGCTTCGGGCGCTGTCGTGACGTTCACACCGCAGGTGGTCGACGCGGTTGACGGTATCAACCACGACCCGGTGACCTGCACGCCGAAATCGTCTGGCGCGGTGTTCCCGATTGGCGCGACGACGGTGACATGCAAAACGACCGACAGCGTGGGGCTGACGGCGAGCGTGACGTTCACCGTGACCGTCACTCATAGTCTGCCGGTCTGCACGGCAGTGGCGGCTCCGTCGATCCTCTGGCCGCCCAACCACAAGCTCCAGACGATCAGCATCAACGGCGTGACGACCGCCGACGGCGGCACGATCACGACGACGGTGACGAGCATCTTCCAGGATGAGCCGACGCAGGGGCTTGGCGACGGCGACACGCCGATTGACGGGTTCCTGTCCAACGGTGTTGCTCAGGTCCGCGCCGAGCGCAGCGGTCTCGGCGACGGGCGCGTTTACTACCTGAGTTACACGTCGACGACGCCGGGTGGCAGCTGCACGGGTACGGTCACGGTGTCGGTGCCGCACGATATGGCGCACCCCGCCGTGGGTGAAGGCCCCAAGTACGATTCAACCAAGGTGAGTTCAGGGTCCGGCGACAATTGCCACGGCGAGTCGGACCACGGGCACCATGACGGTGACGACTGCCTCGCTGGCCATCATGGTCACTTCGACGGCGACGAGTGTCAGGCGAGTGATGGCTTCCACCACGATGGCGACGGCCATGGTGGCGGCAAAGACGGTGGCAAGCACCCGAAGTAACTAGCCGCGCAGATCGTCCACGATTCGTTTCACACCCTCGTCCAGCGCGCCGAGGTTCCACGGCAACGTCAAGAGGCGCACGGAACAGGAGCTGGCGGCCGCAACCGCCAGCTCGAATCCCTCCCGCGCACGCCGGGCATCCCACACATCCAGATAGAAGGTCGCACCGACGACGTCGAGCACCCCGTCGCGCGGTGGGCGCTCGCTGACCAGGACTTCGGCCACAGGAGCGGCGACCGGGCGTGTCGCCAGCGTGTAGATGCGGCGCAGCGGCA
>JAYVMG010000305.1:0-3554 GCA_043759095.1 Acidobacteriota bacterium
CGCTGCAGATCGAGCGACGGCGCGAAGATCTGTTCGATGCGCGCCGAGTACGGTTTCGACGAATCGATCACCACGCGATCGGTGCGCAGCACGAGTGATTGCCTGTACTCAACCTCGGGCGTCCACGGCAGGCCGTTCAGGATCGCGAGGCCCTTCGCGAACAAGCGGCGCAGCTCGCCGTTCTTGCCGAGGCGGCCGGCCTCGGCGATTTGCGCGTCGATTGCGTCGATCTGCGCCTTCATCTCGCCCTGCGGCTTGACGGTGTTCTTGCGCGACGAGTAGCCGACGCGCACGGACGCGAGGCTCGTCAACGCCTGGGCCGCCGCGGTCGCGGGGATCAGCGCGCACAGCGAGAGGGCCAGCGAGGCGGCGAGGCAGCGAGCTTTCATAGTCATCTCCTGCGGCGAATGCTACCTGAAAGCTGTGGTAAGTTCACCGCCATATGAACCGACTGGGGGCTTGGCGGCTCCGGACTCTCGCGCTGCTCGTCGCGTGCACCGGCGCCCTGCTGACCGGGGGGCTTTCCGGCGCCTCGCGCAACCTGGACATCTACTGGATCGATGCCGAGGGGGGCGCGGCCACGCTGATCGTCGCGCCGGGCGGCGAGTCGCTGCTGGTGGATACCGCCAACCGCACGGCCGACGATCGCGATGCGAAGCGCATCCTGGCCGCCGCGCGAGCGGCGGGTCTCACCCGCATCGACAACCTGCTCACGACGCACTTCCACGGCGATCACATCGGGGCGATGCCGGCGTTGGCCGGGATGATCCCGATCGGCAGATACTTGGATCATGGCGAGTCGGTCGAAATCGCGCGCCCTCAGGTGGCGACCGTCTACGCCGCGTACGTCGAACAGAGTGCGGGCAAGCGCAGGATTCTCAAGCCGGGCGATCGCATCCCGATGGCGGGCGTCGACATTCGCGTGATCATGTCCGCGGGCCAACCCATTACGCGCGCGCTGAAAGGCGCCGGCGCGAAGAACGACTGCGCCGACTTCGTCGCGCACGATCCCGATGTCGACGCCGACAACGATCAGAGCGTCGGTTTCCTGCTGACGTTCGGGACGTTCACGTTCGTCGATCTGGGCGATCTGACCTGGAACTACGAGCAGAAGCTCGTGTGCCCGAACAACCTGATCGGCAAGGTGGATCTCTATCAGACGACGCACCACGGTCTCGACCGCTCGAATTCGCCGCAGTTCATCCGCGCCATCCAGCCGAGGGTCGTCGTCATGAACAACGGTCCGCGCAAGGGCGGTCCGGCAAGCGTGTTCGAGACGCTCCGGAAATCGCCGGGGCTTCAGGATATCTGGCAGGGGCATCTGGCGCTCGGCACGCCGAAGGAGATCAACTCCGACGAACGCCTGATCGCGAACATGGAACCGACCGCAGAATGTTCCGGGCGTCTGCTCAAGGCGTCGGTGGCGCCGGACGGCACGTTCACCGTCACCAACCTGCGCAACGGGTTCAGCAAGTCGTACCGATCGCGATGAAGCTGTTCGTGCTCGCACCCGCGGCGTTGAGCGCAAGCGTCCTGCTGTCGGGGCAGCCGCCGTCGGACTCGACGCGAAATCCCTTTGCGACCAACCCCACCGCGGCGGCCGACGGCCAGCGGGTCTACAACCAGACCTGTCAGTCATGCCACGGCACCGCCGGCGAAGGTGATCGCGCGCCCGCGCTGACGACCACGCGCCTCTTGCACGGCAACGACGATGCGGACGTGTTTCACACGATTCGCGCCGGCGTCCCCGGCACGCAGATGCCGCCGTTCGCGGGATTGAGCGACCAGCAGATCTGGCAGCTCGTCACCTACATCCGCAGCGTGCAGACCGCGGCGCCGGCCGATCGTGCCGCCACGACTGCAGCGACGCTGACTGAGGGCAGCGCAGCGGCCGGGGAAGCCGTCTTCATCGGACGAGGGGCCTGCGCCACGTGTCACGAGGTGAACGGGCGCGGCGGGATCGCCGGCCCGGATCTCTCCGGCGCCGGGCGGCTGTCGGCCGCGGCGCTGCGCCTGGCGATCGTCGATCCCAACAGTGGGCGGACGGCCGTGACGGTGGTCGTCAGGACCAGGGACGGCCGCGACATTCGCGGCGTCCGCCGCAACGAAGACACGTTCTCGGTGCAGCTCGTCGACGCGTCAGGGCGGCTGCATCTCCTCGACAAACGGACGCTGGCGTCGTTCCAGGTCGAGAGCCGCTCGCTGATGCCCGGCGACTACGCGGCGCGGCTGTCGCCGGCCGACATCGGCGATCTCGTCGCCTACCTGCGCACGCTGCCGGGCCGCGACCTGCGCAAGACGATGGCGCAGCCGATCGAGGGCGGCGTCACCGCCGATCGTCTTCGCAACGCCGGAGCCGAGCCGCAGAACTGGCTGATGTACTGGGGCGACTACCAGGGCACGCACTCCTCGCCGCTCGCGACGATCACTGCGGCCAACGTGCGTCAGCTCCAGGCGGTGTGGGCGATGCCGATTCCGGGCGACCTTGCGCTCGAGGGTACGCCGCTGGTCGTCGACGGCGTGATGTATGCGACGGGAAGCGGGACGCCGGCCACCGTTACCGCGATCGACGCCCGCACCGGCCGGCCGATCTGGCGCTGGACGCGTCCGCAGCGCGTGGTGAATCCGTACGAGATCAATCCATTCAACCGCGGCGTGTCGATCCTGGGGAACCGGCTGTTCGTCGGCACGCTGGATGCGGCGCTGATCGCCCTCGACGCGCGAACGGGACTGCCGCTGTGGGAGACGCAGGTGGCCGACACGCTCGACGGCTACAGCATCACCAGCCCGCCGCTGATCGTGAAAAACAAGGTCATCGTCGGCATCGCCGGCGGCGAGTTCGCGACCAGGGGATTCATCGACGCGTACGACGCCGCAACCGGCGCGAGGCTCTGGCGGTTCGACACGATTCCCGGTCCTGGCGAGGTGGGCCACGACACGTGGAAAGGCGATAGCTGGAAGACCGGCGGCGGCGCGACCTGGCTGACCGGCACCTACGATCCGGCGCTCGACACGGTGTACTGGCCGGTCGGCAACCCGGCTCCCCAAATGGATCGCTCCGTGCGCGGCGACCTCGACAACCTCTTCAGCGATGCCGTCGTCGCGCTGGACCCGGAGACCGGCCGGCGCAAGTGGCATTATCAGTTCACGCCGAACGACGGGCACGACTGGGACTCCGTGCAGGACATGATCCTGGTGGACCGCGTCTGGCGCGGCCGGAGTCGCAAGCTGCTGCTGCATGCCGACCGCAACGGCCATTTCTACGTGCTGGATCGTACCGATGGCACATTCCTGTCCGGCACGCCGTTCGTCTACCAGAACTGGAACAGGGGCTTCGACGCCAAGGGGCGACCGCAGCCGATTCCGGGATCGAACTCGAGCGAGGCGGGGAGCTTCCTCGTGTATCCGACGCTTGTGGGCGGCACGAACTTCCAGGCGCCTTCGTACAGCCCGCTGACGGGCTGGCTGTATCTCGAGTACGCGGAGGGCGGCCAGCAGTTCGCGAGCGCGTTCGCGGAGATCGAGCGAGGCCGGCAGTATCTCGGGCGCAGCCC
>JAYVMG010000306.1:0-9482 GCA_043759095.1 Acidobacteriota bacterium
TGACCTCAACGTCGGGCTGCTCTGGTTCGATCCGGTGGAGGGTGAAATCTTCAGCTACAGCAGTGCACGGCAGACCTTCTTTCGCATGAGCGATCTCGACCTCGAGCAGTGGGTGGCGGAACTGCACGCGCCGATCACCGAGTTGCCGGGTCTGTTCCACGCTCCCGACGACACATCGGAAGGTTGATTCTCATGTTCGCCGTACTCGTCATCGGAACGCTCGTGGTCGGTATTTTTTCTGGGGAGATGTTCCGTCAGTGGCGGTTTCAAACCCAGTGGCGACGGCATTGGCAGCGCGGAGACGACGAGTGACGGAACCTCCGCGCTGGCGGGCCCTGTGGCGGGTTGTTCGTCGCGACGGTCGGCGGATGGCGTGTCACATCCGCAACGGCTCGGTGCTCCACCCGCGGATGTATCCGACGCGGAAGGCGCCGCGCTGAGAAGGCGCTCCAGAGAACAGCGCCCAATGCTGCCGAGACGACAACCAGCCCACGACTCGCAAGGCGCCGACTCCAACCGTCAGAAGAACGCCAAAGCAGCGATGATGTTCGGAGAAACAACCACCACATTGCGGACAAGTCGCCGTGTGCCCAGTTATCCGAAGAACGCGGATGTTCCCGCTGTCGCACAGCATGAAATCGAGCGAGCGACCGCCATCGAATCGCAGCTTCAGGGAAGCAGTGAGGCGGGTCATCACCGCGATCATTTACGACGACCTCTGCGGCGGCCGGGAGGCGACTGAGAGACGATCCGCGGAGACCGGTCTATCGAAGTGTCGGCACGCGGCGATTCAACTCTTCGAACCAATTAACGATGACGCTCAGTTGCGTGGGCGCGGCTTCCTGTTCGCTGCCCTGAACCATCAGAAAGTGCTGGCCGTCGGGAGCCACGTCATAATTGATGTGACCCAATGTGAGGCCTCGCTCGTAGCGGCTCTGAAACAGTAGGTCCGGGGGGCCCGCGCTGAAGACGGGTCGCGTCTGTGTGGCCACAGCGAACAGCTTGTCGCCGTCGCGAAAAAACAGTTCTCGTCCGTTCCGGGCCCACACCGGCTCCGTGCCGCCGTCCACCGAGATCTGCCACTTCCGGCCAGGACCGGGAAACGCCTGCACGTAGATCTGGTTTCGGCCCGACTCGTTGGATACGTAGGCGAGCCAGAACCCGTCAGGCGAAAACACCGCTCCCCATTCATGGAACGATGTGCGCAACCAGGGCTGCGGCGTGTGGTCGCCTTGCAACGGGATCACCCCAATATCGCCGCTCGTGATCGGATGGTAGTCCGCAAATGTCAACCAGCGGCCATCGGGCGAGAACGAGCCCAGATGCATATGGTGATCACTTGTCCAGATCCGTTCCTCTGCACCACTCCCATCGGCCGCTTTCCAGAACAGGCTCATCACGACGCCATTCCTGGAGGAGCCGAATGCGAGGCGCTGGCCATCCGGCGTCCACATCGGCGTCTCGTTCTCGAATCCTTCCGACGTGAAGCGGGTCAGGCTGCCCCGCTTCAACTCATAAATCCAGATGTCTCCTCTCGCGCCCTCGACGATCTCCAGGGCGACCCGCTGGCCGTCGGGTGACACGCGAGGATCCATGTAGGCCTGCGGCGGAGCCGGGAGCGCCCGAGCCATTCCGCGGCGGTCCACCCAGACCAGCGTTCGTCCGGGCACCGGGGCGCCAGCGGGAATGTAGGCGAGCGAGCCGTCGTCGGAGAAACTGTACTGCGCTCCGGAGAAGGGGTTATTCAGGACGCCCTCCAGGATCGGGAACGGGGGTCCCGTCACCTGCAGCCGCGACAGATCGAATGGCACCGCACGCAGCGCGCTGACGCGGGCAACGACGATGTGACCGGTGGCAGCGTAATGGGCATTGGTGCCTCCGTCGATCAGCGTCCACTGCTCGCCCGTGTCCAGCCGGCGCACCGCGATGTGCGGCTCACCCGTATTGGTGATGACACTGAACATGACGGCTTTGTTCCCGGGCAGGATCTCCGGCCAGTAATGGCCATTTTCACCAGTCTTGAGGTCGAGCGTGGTCAACACTTGCGCCGTGCCTCCGGCTGCGGACACACGCAGTAAACCGGAATCCGGAACAGACGCAAAGATGATGCGGTCATCCGTTCCCCAACTCGCGCCGAGACCGACGGGCGCGCCGCACAAGGTCACGGGCTCTCCGCCTCGCAGTCCGATTTTCTTCAGCTTGTGATCGGCGAAAAAGCCGATCCACTGGCCATCCGGGGAAAAAAAGGGTCCCTCCGCACCTTGGGTACCCAGAATTGCCCGAGCCTCCAGTTGGTCGATCAGGCGGAGGTAGAGCTGTGTCGTGCTGCCGGAGCGAGCCACGTAGGCCAGAGAAGTCCCGTTCGGGGAGAACGCCACTGATGGTCCCACCCCGATCGACACTGGGGCCGCGGGGGGAATCGACAGCACCAAGTGGGCCGGCACCCGCCGCACGCTCGCGGACGTGCGAGTTTTCCAGACCGCAACGGCGATCACCAGCGTGACCAGCAGGAGGGAGAGGCCGAGCGTGGCTTGCCGCCAACGCGGGCCGGTCCCTAACGTCGGTTTGGGTCCGCCCGCCGGGACAGCGACTCGCGCCGGCTCGGTCAGCGCAGTCTCAATCTCCAGACGGGCATCGCCGATGTCGCGCAGGCGGCGCTGCGAACTCTTCTCGAGGCACCGTCGGATGAGGACGAGAATCGGCCCTGGCGTCGCCTCCGGCAATGCCTGCCAGTCGGGCTCTTGAGTAAGGACGCGGGCGATCCGATCGGAGGACGTCTCGCCACCGAAGGCGAGCGAGCCGGCCAGCATCTCGTAGAGGACGCAGCCGAACGCCCAGATGTCCGCGCGCTTGTCGATGGTTTTGCCGCGCGCCTGCTCCGGGCTCATGTAGGCGGCAGTCCCGAGGATGATCCCTGCCTCAGTCATCAGGGGGATGGTGGGCGACATTGACGAGCTTGCCGACGTCGTGCCAGCGGGCTCTATGGCCTTCGCCAGGCCGAAGTCCAGTACCTTCACCGTGCCGTCAGGCCGCACCTTGATGTTCGCGGGCTTGAGATCGCGATGGATGATGCCTTGCTCATGCGCCGCTTCGAGCGCGTCCGCGATCTGCTTCGCGATCGGCAGCGCCTCGTCGAGCGGAATCGCGCCGCGGGCGAGCCGCTGTGACAGATCGTCGCCCTCGACAAGTTCCATCACAAGGAGGTGCAGCCCACCGGACTTTTCAAATCCGTAGATCGTGGCGATGTGCGGATGATTCAGTGACGCGAGCGTCTTCGCCTCGCGTTCGAACCGCGCGAGACGGTGGGGGTCAGCTGCGAACGCGTCCGGCAGGATCTTGATTGCGACCTGGCGACCCAACGTCGTATCCGTCGCCCGATACACCTGCCCCATGCCGCCTTCCCCAATCGGCGCGGTGATGTCGTAGACGCCGAGGCGGGCGCCTGGGGTGAGGGCCAAGGTTGCGTGATTATACGGGCGGGACGGCAGTGCTAACAGGATTACTGCTCAGTGATGTACGAATACGCGCGCCACGAAGGCAACGACGCGAAGGGCGACATCCTGCGCGGCGCGCGGCTGAAGGAATTGTTCCAATGATGCCCCCCACAGAAACCCGGGCGTACTGTCGATAGCGTCAATCTGGCGCGCCATTGATCGAAGATGTAGACTGGCGCCGGAACGGGGCTTTAAGAATCTTGAGGACGAGGATCTCACCGCTGGCTATCGATGCCTAGAGCAGCTATGTTGCTCGCCGCGTTCCTCGTGCTGCTGGAGGCGGCGGGCTGCGGTCCGCGTTCGAGCCAGCCGCTGAAGACAGGAGATCCGGCCGTTGCTTGGCGCCGGCTCGGCTCGTGGTCCGGTCGGGGCGACGTCCAGACCGAGTCGTTTACCAGCGACACCGGCGTCTTGCGCGTCCGCTGGGAGACGACCGTGGCGTCGGCCGACGCTGCCTCGTCGGTTTCGAACGGCACCTTCCGCGTGACAGCCCATAGCGCTATCAGTGGTCGCCCGTTGCAACAGATTGTGGACCATATCGGCAGCGGCAGCGCCATCAGCTACGCGCAGCAAGATCCACATGTGTTCTATATCGTCGTGGAATCCGCCCATCTAGACTGGACTTTTACGGTAGAAGAGGCTATCGCTTATTGATGGTGAGGGCGCTGCAGGTCGGTTACGACCGCGCACCGCGTGGGATTTCTTCGTCGCGCCTGCGCGTGCGGTGGTCGTCTCTTCAGCGCGCTCGATGGCGAGGACCCGGTCCATCGGTATCTCTGGAATGGAACAATCGGACATGACGAAAGAAGGCGGGCTTGTGTTACATCAGTCCGAGGCGGTGCGCCGTTGATGCGGCGCGGGGTCCTCGCCGGCGCGCTCCTTGGCCTGTTAGGCGCCGCCATATCGGCCTGCACCCGCGGCCCCGCCACTCGTGAGACACGCGAGAGGGCCTATCGGGCCAACAATATTGGCGTCGCGCAGCTCGAGCAGTTCAACTACGCCGAGGCGGCTGAGCAATTCCGGGAGGCGCTCAAGATCGACAACTCGCTCCCCATCGCGCACATCAACCTGAGCATTGCCTTGCTGTACGCACAGGATCAGAGCGGCGCCGCCCGCGAAGCGGCCGAAGCCGGGCATCTCCTCCCCTCGGCGGCGCAGCCGCATTACCTTCTTGGGTTGATCGCACGCGCCGAGAACCGCACGTCCGCCGCCGTTGTCGAATTCGAGCGTGTCTTGCAACTGGATCCGACCGACGTTGGGGCACGCGTGTACCTCGGCCAGATCTATCTCGAGCAACGGCGCTATGACGACGCGACCCCATTGCTGCGAGCCGCGGCGACGGCGGAGCCGTTCAACGTCACAGCCGCATACAACCTCGGGCTCGCGCTGACACGAAGTGGTCGGACCGCCGACGGCGGAGCGATGCTGCAGCGCGTGGAAGCGCTGCGCGCGACCGGCTATGCGGTCACGTACGGCACCGGGTACCTCGAACAGGGACGCTACGCCGAGGCGGTCGCATCGATGGGCGCGGATCCAGAATTGGTGGACACGGTTGCGCCACGCGCGCGGTTCACGCCTGCGCCTATAGGCCCAGCCGCCGGCGGCGCCACGGCGGTCACACCGTTCGGTCGGCGCTTTGCGGCGTCGGATCTCACGCCGGCCGGCATCCGGCAGATCGCGGCCGGTCTAGGAGGCGGACTGGCGTTGCTCGACTATGACGACGACGGCGACCTCGATCTATTCGACGCCTCCCCTGCAGGCCAGCGGCTGTTTCGAAATGACGGCAACGGGACATGGACCGACGTAACGATGACGTCGGGCTTGGGCGGCGTCACAGCCGATGCGGTGCCGATCGGCTGCGTCGCGGGCGATTTCGACAACGACGGGCGGCCGGACCTGTTCGTGCTCCGGTACGGCGGGAGCTCGCTGTACCGCAACGACGGTGGAGGGCATTTCACCGACGTCACCGCGGCGGCGCACATTCCGGCCTATCCATTTCTTCCCTCCGCGGCGGCGCTGGTCGATGTCGACCACGACGGCGATCTGGATCTCGTCATCGCGGGCCTGGCCGATTTCGACCGGAGCCGCGAGCGCGCCGGCGATCGCCCGCTCGCGTTTCCCTCCGATTTCGCGCCCGCCCCGCTGCTGCTGTTGCGCAACAACGGCGATGCCACGTTCACGGATATCACCGCGCGTGCCCACCTCCAGGTGACCGCCCACGCCATTGCGATCGTGCCGACGGACTTCGACAATCGACGGGACGTCGATCTGCTCATCGTGAACCGGGTTGGCCCGCCACTGCTGTTCCAGAATCTGCGCGACGGCACGTTCCGCGACGTCGCCGCCGAGACTGGCCTGACCGCGGCGGTCGGGTTGGACGAGGAAACGACGGCGGTCACGGCGGCAGACGTCAACAAGGACGACTTCCCAGATTTTTTCTTCGCGCGCAGCGGCAGCGGCGGCGGGGTCTTCGCGCTGAGCGACGGCCGAGGACGCTTCACTGCGGCGCCACCGCCGGCGGGAGTGGGTCCCGCGATCGCCGCGCAGTTCATCGACTACGACAATGACGGTCTGCTCGATCTTTTGACCTGGTCGATCGATCGGCCGCACCTGTTCCGTAACGTCGGCTCGCGATGGACCGATGTCACCAGTGCTGCGATGCCCGCGGACGTTGGCAGTTCGGTCCCCTCCTCGTCGCGCGCACTGGCGCTGGCGGACCTGACAGGCGATGGACGTACCGACTTCGTGACCGGCGGCCGAGGTCCGCTCGCCATGTGGCGCAACGTCGGGGCCTCGGAGCTGCACTCATTTCGTGTGACGCTCAAAGGCCTGGCCAGCAACCGGCTCGGGATTGGCTCGAAGGTCCAGATTCGGGCGGGCAGCCTCAGTTCCAGGCTCGAAACCTCCGCCGCCACGCCATCCGTGGCGCCAGCCGACATCGTATTTGGACTTGGCAACCGGGCCGGCGCCGACGCGGTCCGCGTGTTGTGGCCATCCGGCACCCTCCAGGCGGAAGCGCAAGAGCCTTCACAGCGGTCGGCGCTCATCGTCCAGGAGCTGAATCGCAAGTCGTCATCGTGCCCGTTCCTGTTCACGTGGAACGGCCGCCGGTTCGAGTTCGTGACCGATTTCATGGGCGGCGGCGAGATGGGCTACCTGGAAAAACCCGGTGAGCGTCAGGAGCGCAACAGACCCAATCCGATCGAGTACGTACGAATCGGCGGCGACCAGTTGAAGGCAAGGAACGGCACGCTGGACATTCGCCTCACCAACGAGCTCGAAGAGACGTTGTACGCCGATCGCATGCAGCTTATCGCGATCACTCATCCCGCCGGCGTCGACGTCTATCCGAACGAAGGCATGACCGAAGAACCCAAGCCGTTCCGAATCGTCGCCGTGAACAATCAGCGCGTGCCGCGTGCGACCGAGGACGATGGCCGCGACGTCACCGACAGGATCTCACGGGTGGACCGCCGGTATGCGGACGGGTTTGTCCTCGAGCGGTTCCGCGGGTACGCGGCATCCCATACGTTAACGCTCGATCTGGCTCCGGTCGGCACGTCCCCGATGCTGCTCCTGACGGGGTGGACGGATTACGCATTCTCCAGCGACAACCTGGCCGCGCATCAAGCCCGCCTGACGCTGACGCCGCCGCTGCTGCAGGCAAAAGGCGCGAACGGTTCGTGGCGCACGATCGTCGCGGATATCGGGATACCGGTCGGCCGACCGCAAACGGTCACGGTGGATTTATCCGGACGCCTCGCGCCCGGTGAGCACCAGGTCCGAATCGTCACCAATATGCGGATTTACTGGGATCGTGTGCTCATGGCGGACGCCGTGATGAACGCCGGTCTCCAGGTGCGCGCGCTGGCCCCGGCGACGGCGGCGCTGCGGGCGCGCGGATTTTCGGCCGAGGTCCGGCCGGACGGCGAGGAACCGCCGCGCTACGACTACGATCGGATCTCGCTGGTGTCGCCGTGGAAGGCGATGCTAGGGCGGTACACGCGCGAGGGCGACGTGCGGGAACTGCTGCTCGAGGCGGACGACAAGTTCGTCGTCTCGAAGTCTGGCGACGAGATCGCATTGACCTTCGATGCGGCGGCGGCCGGTCCGGTGAGCGGCGGGTGGGCGCGCACATACTTTCTGCTCGCCGATGGATTCAGCAAGGAGATGGACGTCAATTCCTCGAGCCCGGACGTCGTCGGCCCGATGCCGTTTCACGCGATGAAGACGTACCCGTATGCGCTGCCGGAGCACTACCCCGACTCGGCCGAGTATCAGCAGTATCAGGCGATCTACAACACGCGGCTGGTCGTGCGCGCCGTTCCACCGCTCGTCCCCGTCGCGTCACGGTGACATGCGATGGATCACATTCGCTATTCGGTAGCTGCGTGCCAGACGGACATGGCCACCGAGACAAGACAACAGCATCCCTCTCACCTATGAAGAACACGTGCGCCGAATCGAAGCCGCAAAAGCAGCGGCTCGCAAGTCATCGTTGGTGTAGACGTCTCTCCATTCGAAAGGCATTCGTGCGGCATCTTCCCCGCTGAGTGACGTGACTCATGAAACATGCAGCAATCGTGGTCCTGCTCACTCACGCTCTGGCCGTTGGCGTGATTCGGGCGCAAACACCTTCGGAAAGCGCGGTCGTCCGATTGGAACCGGCCCTCGATGCCATCATCTCCCCCACGGCCACACTCGAGACCGTGAAGGAAGATTACTTTGGCGTAACCGAAGGGCCGGTGTGGGTACGCGACTCCGGCGGTGGGCACCTGCTGTTCAGCGACGTGGCCGCCAATCGCATCTACAAGTGGTCGTCCGCCGAGGGGCTGTCGGTGTTTCTCGATCGGTCCGGCTTCACCGGCGCCGAGATTCCGGTCGCCAACGTAATGAGCAACGGCCGGCTGAATGTGGCGATCATCGGATCGAACGGCCTCGCGCTCGACCGCGAGGGTCGCTTGGTGTTCTGCACGCATGGGGACCGGTCGATCGTCCGCATCGAGAAGGACGGCACGCGAACGGTGCTGGCGGATCGGTACGAAGGCAAGCGATTGAACGGACCGAACGATCTCGCGGTGAAGTCGGATGGCTCGATTTACTTTACGGACATGGGCGGCGGGCTTCGCGGCGTCGCAAAGAGCCCCCAGAAGGAGTTGCCGTTCAGCGCGATCTTCCGGTGGAAGGACGGCAAGCTCGACATCATGGACAAGGACGAGGGGGCCAACGGCATCGCCTTCTCGCCGGATGAAAAATATCTGTACGTGATCACGATGGGAAAGATCAATCGCTATGACGTCGCTGCGGACGGTACGGTCGCCAACCGTCGCGTGTTCCTCGACACGACAATGGATAAAGCGCCGGGCGCGCCCGATGGCATGAAGATCGATCGCAACGGCTACGTGTACACGACCGGCCCCGGCGGTGCGTGGATCGTGTCGCCCGAGGGCAAGGTGCTCGGAAAGATTCGACTGCCTCAGCCCGCCACGAATCTGGCATTCGGCGATCCCGACGCCAAAGGGTTGTACTTCACGTGTTTCAGAAGCCTGTATCGAATCCGCCTCAACGCTCCCGCCATGTAGACCTTCGGGCCGGCGACTACTCGTAGAACTGAGGCGATTTCTTGAGCTTCGAATTTGCGACGAAGTCGTGTTCGATCCAGAACTGCGCGCCCGTTTTCTTGACGTACGCCTCAATGACCGCTCGAGTTGCCAAGGTCTGCTCCTTGTTGAATTCGAATGTCGGGACTTTGTCGGTATTGCGCTCCTCTGGGAAATGGTAGAGATCGCCGGCGAGCATGACGAGACCGGTCTTCGCCAGCCTCAAGATCAGCACCTGGTGCCCCGGAGTGTGACCGACTGCCGCTTTGATCACGACCGTCCCGTCGCCGAACACGTCATGTTCGTCTTTGTCGAGAATGATGGTCTTGCTATTCTTCAACGCGCTGTAGTGGCTCGCGTCGGCCACGGCGGGTGGCTTGTCGGCAAA
>JAYVMG010000307.1:0-3549 GCA_043759095.1 Acidobacteriota bacterium
CTATCAGGTAGCTTCACCAAGCCGATGATTGTCGTCGGCGGCGGCGTGATGTGGCCGGCGTGGCAGCGGCTGGTCGTCGATGTCCAGTTCCGGTTCGGACGGATCCTCGCGGAGGATGGCGGCATCAACGTCAGCCGTGCCGGCATCGGCGTCGGCGTACGGTTTTAACCGGACCCGGACCAGGAGCAGACGTGTCACCGACCAGGCGCGGACGGCCGTCGAAGTTCGGACGCCCAAGCCAGGTGGTGGCGCTGACGCTGCCTAACGATGTCGTGCGCGGCTTGCGGAAGGTCGACCCGGACGTCGGCTGGGCGATCGTCACCCAGTTCGAGAAATCGCCCGCGCGCGCGACCGCGGAAGCGGACGAGGCGCAACCGGACGTTGAGCTCGTCACCATTGCTGATCGCCGGTCGTTGATCGTTGTCAACCGCGCGATCTTCAAGCATCTGCGGGGCGTCAATATCGTACCGCTGCATGGCGATCGAGCCTTCCTCGCGCTCGACGCCGGGCGCGGGATGACCGATCTTGAACTGGCCGTCATCGACAGCCTTGATGATCCGCTGGTTGAGACTCGCGAACGGAAGGCCTTACAGAAGCTACGTGCGCATCTCCGAAGCTGGCGGACCGATAAGACCCTCCGATTCCATACCCGCTCGATCATCGTCGTTGAGCGTCTGTCGAAGCAGGCGCGTCGATCGAAGTAGAATCGGGTCCGGTGGGGACCTCTGTGCGTAGCGCCAGTCTGTTCGCGACCGGCCTTGTCGTGAACGTGATCCTGCTCGCCGGGTGCGGAAATCCGGCGACCCCCACCCCGGTGCCCCCCGTGACCGTCGAGCCGACGATTACCTGTCCGGCGTCGCAGACCCTTCAATCACCCGACGGCAGGGCACTTGCGGTCAGCTTTGCCGCACCTATCGCAGCGAACGGCCAGGCGCCGTTGGGCACAGTCTGCGCTCCCCAGTCTGGTTCGCTGTTTCCAGTCGGACAGCAGACGGTGACATGTACGGTGACGGACGCGCTGAAGCGCGCCAACTCGTGTCTGTTTACCGTCACCGTGACCAGCCCGCCGCCGAAGCTGGCTGCGACTACTTTCCTATCGTTCGGCGA
The DNA here is from genome assembly GCA_043759095.1 of Acidobacteriota bacterium. Classification (GTDB taxonomy): domain Bacteria; phylum Acidobacteriota; class Vicinamibacteria; order Vicinamibacterales; family CAVVIG01; genus CAVQFC01. Next base: position 1,108 of record JAYVMG010000307.1, read on the forward strand.
CAGCATCACGTGGGGCGAAGACGGTGCGAATAGCATCACCGCCAGCCGGGAACTCTTGAGCGCGCGAGTCCATCCCGCTGTTCAGGTTCCGGCTGCGGAGCAGTACCCGAACATCCTTCAGCAGAGCCTGGCTGTCCGGTACAAGACTCAGACGCCCAGCGTGACGAACGCTGGCAAACCTGGGGAGGCCGCGGGTGGCGCAGACATTCCGACGGCCTTGGTACGCTTCATCGGCCTGGTCGGCAACAAGCAGTACTCGACCGTCCTGATCATGGAAGGCAGCAACGACATCTTCTACGCCGATCCGTTCGCGGAACGGCCGGCGATCGACGCGATGCGCGCGATGCTTCGCTATGCCAAGGCGCTGAGCGTTCGCCCGTACCTCGCGACGATCCCGCCGATGAATCCGAGCCGGAGCGCCTGCACGCCCGTGTGCCGCGGCAACGGGTTCGCCCTGGTGGACGGGCTGAACGATCAGATTCGGACCCTGGCGAGAGTGGAGGGAGTGACGCTGGTCGACGTGAACCAGGCGTTCAACGGCAACCTCGCGCTGATCGGACCTGACGGCTTGCACCCGAACGCCGGTGGCTACGCGAAGATCGCCGACACCTTCTTCAACGCGATCACGCAGACGCTGGAGGTCGCCTCCATGTCAAATGGGGGAGTGCTGAGCCTGCGGCGTCCAACGTTCACGACACGATAAGTGACCCGCCTCGCGCGCCTCCTGATCGTCTTCAGCGGCGTGGCGGTGGCAATCTGGCTCCTCCCCGCATCCATCCACATCGTCGACTGGCCGTCGAGCGGCCCCGCGCGCGTGGCGCTGTTCGCGCCGCTCTGGTCCCTCTGGATCGCGCTCGCGGTTGCGGTGCTGGCGGCCGTGGTCAGCGTCGGTTTCAGACATCGTGATCAACCGGCAACGACGACTGACACCATGCTTAGCCCGTTCGCGTTGCTGTGGCTGTGGACCGTCCCGTATCTGCCGTGGTTGCCGGATCGCATGCCCGTGCTGCTCGCGCTCGCCGGGCCGTTGCGCTGGGGAGTGGCGGCGCTGGCGCTCTGCGGGTGCCTGCTCACCGGGTTTCGATCGAGCGAGGGGCGCTGGCGTTCGATGTCGCTGCCAGGGCGGCGCGTGCTCTTCGTGCTCAGCCTCGCTATCTATCTCGGTTTCGGTCTGTGGTCCGCGGGGGAGGTGGGGCCAGGCGCCGACGAACCGCACTACCTGATCATCACGCAGAGCCTGCTGCGCGACCACGATCTGGCGATCGAGAACAATCACGCCCGCGGTGACTATCGCGAATACTTCGGCGGCGAACTCCGTCCGGATTTCCTGCGCCGCGGACTCAACGACGTGATCTATTCGATTCACGCACCCGGCCTGCCGGCGCTACTGGTCCCGGCGTATGCCGTGGCCGGCTATTGCGGCGCCGTGGTGTTGTTGTGTGTCTTTGCGGCCCTGGCGTCGCTTGCGGTCTTCGATCTCGCGCAGATGCTGGCGGGACGCACCACGGCCTGGATCACGTGGGCGGCGGTGTGCCTCACCGTGCCATTCGTGCCGCACAGTTGGCTGATTTTTCCAGAGATACCCGGAACGCTGGCAATCGCGTGGGCGGTGTTGTGGCTGTATGCGCCGCTGCCGTCGCGCGCGAAAACCTGGATCTGGCGAGGGCTGGCGATTGCGATCCTTCCGTGGCTCCACACCAAGTTCGTCATCCTGCTGGCGGCGATGGCCGGACTGCTGTTCCTGCGCGTGTGGCGGCAGCCCAGATCAGCGGCGGCTCTCGTCGCGCCGATCGCAGTCTCCTGCGCGCTGTGGCTCGGGTCGTTCTACTGGCTGTACGGCGTGCTGGATCCGCAAATCCCGTACGGCGAGTTCCCGAAGCTGTTCGTGCTGTTCGCCAATATTCCGCGCGGCGTCCTCGGACTGCTGTTTGACCAGAAATTCGGGCTGCTCGTCTATGCGCCGATCTATCTGGTCGCGATCGCCGGCTGCTGCGTGATGCTGCGCCGCGCCGAGCAGCGCTGGTTCGCGCTCGCGCTGCTGGCGACCGTGCTGACCTTCGTCGCCAGCTCCACGAGGATGTACATGTGGTGGGGGGGATCGAGCGCTCCGGCGCGCTTTCTCGTGCCGATCCTTCCGCTGCTGGCGCCGATGATCGCAATCGGATTTCGAGAACTGCGTACACCCGCGGCGCGCGGATGTGCGGCGCTGCTGCTGGTCGTCAGCCTGCTGGTGTCGCTGGGCGGCTCGCTGTTCCCGGAGCACCTGATGCTGTTCAGTCCGCCGCACGGCGTCGCGCGGATTGTCGAAGCCTTGCAGGGCGGCTCGCCGCTCACACTCCAACTGCCCACGTTCGCGCAAGAAGAGATGCGCGCGCCGCTCGTGGCGCTCGTGCCATGGCTTCTCGCTGGTGTCTCGGCGTTGATGGTCATCGTGATCGCGGG
>JAYVMG010000308.1:0-9469 GCA_043759095.1 Acidobacteriota bacterium
GCCGTTGATGCTGACGTGCCCACCAAAGGCCGTCAGCGCCCGCTCGGTGTGATCCCGTGTCGCGGCCGGCTCGACGACGCTGGTCGTGCCCTCCGCATGCAAGCCCGCCAGTAGGACTGCGCTCTTGACCTGCGCGCTGGGTCTCGGGCTGGTGCGAAATCGCGCGCAGCAACGCGCCGTGAATCGTCAGCGGTGGGTGGCCGTCCACCGCGTCGATGCTGGCGCCCATCCGCTCGAGCGGGGCCATGACGCGGCGCATGGGCCGGCGCGAGAGTGACTCGTCGCCGATCAAGGTCGTGGAGAACGTCTGGCCGGCCAGCACGCCCGCCAGCAAGCGCAGCGTCGTGCCCGAATTGCCGGCGTGGAGCGGGCCGGAGGGCGAACGGAGTTGGCCTAAACCTCGTCCCAATAAAGTCACTGTGGTTTCAGAGACGTCAACCTCGACGCCGAGCCCGCGAAGGCAGGCGAGCGTTGACTGGCAGTCGGCCCCTGGAGCGTATTGGCTGAGCGTCGTGCGTCCCTCGGCGAGCGCGGCGAACAGGGCGTATCGGTGCGCGATGGATTTGTCGCCCGGCACGGTCAGCCGACCGTGCAAACGGCGGGCGGGCGCGATGGTGGCGGTGGGCGGCGGCATGTCCGTAGAATCTTACGCGACCTCCCGGCCGGCAGAAGAATCTGCCCCGGCGTCTTGACATCGCAGATGAGATGGTATTCATTGAGTGCGGCTTAACGCACACATGACGTCAAACGGTCCCCATATCGTCCGGTTGGAATTCACGAGCGCGTTCGAGATGCTCGACTTCGTACAGGTGGTCAGCGATCACCTCGCACGCGGCGTCGGGCTCGACGAAGACTCGATGCATTGGGTCAGCGTTGCGATCCGTGAGTCGGTGATCAACGCAATCAAACACGGCAACCGGAGCGATACCTCCAAACACGTGTTCGTCGAGTTCGAGGCGGCGACGAAGGCGAACGTGCCTGAGCTGGCCATCCGCGTGCGCGACCAGGGCGAAGGCTTTGACCCCGACAAGGTCGCCAATCCGCTCGATGTCGAGAACCTCCTCAAGTCCAACGGTCGCGGCATCTTCCTCATCCGCAATTTCATGGAAGACGTGCAGCTTCGGCGGGCGCCCGAGGGCGGGATGGAAATTCGGATGGTCAAGCGCGCGCAGCCGGCCGACGCGTCGGAATCGGCCTGAGTGACGCGCCACCCGTTGTTTCTCGCGACGGCCATTGAAGCGGTCGTCCGGGCCGGCGACATGCAGATGGCGCAGTTCGGCGCCGACTTCCAAATCCACAAGAAGGGGACGATCGATCTCGTGACCGAGGTCGACGTCGCCGTGGAGCGCATGTTTCGCGCGCTCGTCGCCGAGCGTTTTCCGGATCATCAAGTGCTTGCCGAAGAGATGGGTGGCGCAGCGGAGGCGCCGCCCGGACCGTGCTGGGTCTTCGATCCGATTGACGGCACGACGAATTTCGCGCATGGGCTGCCGATTTTCTGCGCGTCGCTCGCACTCGAGATCGGCGGCGTCGCCGACGTGGCGGCGGTCTACGATCCGAACCGCAAGGAACTGTTCACCGCCGAGCGGGGCGGCGGCGCGTTTCTGAACGGCAAACCACTGCGCGTGTCGTCCGCGACGACCCTCGTGGACGCGATGCTGGTCACCGGCTTTCCGTACGATGTGCATACGCGCGTCGACGAAATCGTCGGGCTGTTTGCCGCGTTTGTCGGCCAGGTGCGCGCGGTGCGACGTCTCGGTTCGGCGGCGATCGATCTCTGCTACGTGGCGGCAGGCCGTATGGACGGGTTCTGGGAGCGCGACCTCAAGCCTTGGGATATTGCCGGTGGCGCGCTCATCGTGGTGGAGGCTGGAGGGCGCATCACCAATATGGAGGGGCAGCCGTTCACGTCCAGAGGCGGACACGTGCTGGCCACAAACGGACACCTGCACGACGTCATGCTCGATGTGATTGCCACGTTTCATGACGGCCGTGCTCCCCAGTGGACGCCGTGATACCCGCGAGAGACATCCGGTGCAGAGCTCGACGTATTTCCGCCAATTTTCGTCTCGCGACTTGGCACTCCTCCTGCTATCAACTCCATTACAAGGAGCGTCCTATGCGTCGTCTGATTACGGCTGGTCTGGTGGTTTTGGCGGTTGTGGGCGTGGTGGGGGCCCAGGCGGCGTCAGCTCAGCAGCAACTCGTCATCTCGCTCGGCGGCTTCAGTCCGCGTGCGGAGGACGCTCGGAGCACAGGTGACGTGCTCGTTGGGAACCGCAAGTTCCTCGACTTCAACATCGGCGACCTGAGCGGCCCGACGATTGGGGGCGAATGGCTCGTCAACCTCGGCGACCACTTCGAGGCTGGATTCGGCGCCAGTTTTTATCAGCGCTCCACGCCGTCGGAGGATCGCTTCAGTTCGTTCTCGACAGGAGCCCCGATCCTCGCGGATCTGAAATTGCGGATCGTGCCGCTCACCGCGACGATGCGGTTTCTGCCGATGGGACATCACGGCCCGATTCAGCCCTACATCGGCGGCGGCGTCGGTGTGCTGGCGTGGCGCTATAGTGAGACCGGCGACTTTGTGGCGAGCGACGGCGTGTCAATTATCCACGACAGCTTCACCGGAAGCGGGACGGCTACCGGTCCTGTCATTCTCGGTGGCGTGCGCGTTCCTGTCGGGTCGTGGGGCGTCGGTGGCGAACTGCGCTACCAGAAAGCGGACGGCGACCTAGCAGGCAATCAGGGGTTCGCGGGGTCGAAAGTCGATCTCGGCGGACTGACCTACAACTTCACCATCAATATCAGGTTCTGATCCGCTCGTCGCAGGGAACGACCTTCAAGGTCGTTCTCTACGGATCTCGTCGCAGGGAACGACCTTCAAGGTCGTTCTCTACGGCTCTTGGGCCCTCAGCCCTTCTGTAAAGCACCAAGCCCGCTCCTTCGCACACGCGGGCGTAACCCTGTAGAAACGACGGCCGCTCGCGCGCCAGGTGCGCGAGCATGTCGCCTCCTTCGGCCTTCTCCTCCATCAGGATCCATGCGGCAAACGGACGCGGGCGTTCGAGCGCGGCGAGCCAGATATCGCCGTTCCCCTCGTGCAGGAAATCGCGGAGCGCCAGACCCGATCGCGACGCCTCCTGCATGTAGTGGCCGAGCGATCCCATGCTCGCCATGATCTTTGCGCCGTCGAGCGGCTGTGCGATGCAGGCCGTGACCTGCGCGCGCGGCGGCGCATTCGGCCGATCCCACTGCGCTTCGATGACCATCGGCGCGGACGCGTCGAGCGGGCGCAATTCGTAGCCGACGAGGACGAGCAGCGCGATCGCACAGGCGGCGCGGACACGCGCGTTCCTCGCCACGGCCGCGGCGTAGCCGGCGCCAATCGCCTCAATCGCCATCAGCGGCACCATGTAGCGGATGCGGAACGGATGTCCCTCAAGGAACGCGGTCCACGGAATTGCCGCCATCCCCAGGAGGGCGATGACGATCACGGCGTCGGCGCGCCGGCGGCTCGTCAAGCCGACGCCGGCGGCCAGCGCGAGCCCCGCGCCGCCGATCCAGGCGAGCGCCGATCCGCTCAGCATCCGCGCGCCCCATCCGATTTCGGCGGCCGCCATCATCGGATCGCCCATGGCCTTGTTCTCGGGCACGAAGAAATCGCTCCCGACAAACCACGCGCCGACGACGATGCGGCTGAAGATGGCGAAGCCGATGATAGCAATCGCGGGATAGATCGCGATCTCGGAGACGTCGCGCAGGGCTGAGATCAGCGGCTGCCCGCGTCGCCAGCGTGTCCACGCCGCGGCAGCCAGCGCGCTGACGGTCACCGGCCACGCTTCGTAGCGCGTGAGGCACGCCAGCGCCAGCGCCCAGCCGACCACGCAGGCCTGAAGGCCTGCGCCACTCGAGAGATTGCCTGAGCCACTCGACAGATTACCTGAGTCACTCGATGAATCAGGTGTGGCGCAGGCCTTTAGGTCTGCGTGACTCCAGCGACTCCACGAGATCACCATCGCCACCGCGACCGTCGTCGTCGCCAGCAGCAGCGGCTCGGTCATCGGCGTCGACTGGAGGTACAGCACATTCGGGTTGAGCGCGAAGACGGCGGTGGCCGCGACGGCGGCGGACGCCGATGCTGTCAGCGACAACACGATCCACGCAATCGCGCCTGCGGCGATCGCGTACTCCGCGACGGACATCGCGACCGCTGACGCGCCGCTGCGGTAGAAGAAATCGATCTGGACCGGAATCGCGTTCAGTAGATGGGGCAGCGGCAGCCAGACGGCGCCGATCTGCTGCCAGCCCGGCGTGATGCTGTCGACGATTCGCCTGGCGACAATCAGGTGCCCCCGCGCGTCGTAGTGGCTCAGCGTGAGCCCCAGCGTGTGATAACGCCACGCGACCAGCGCGCCGCCGAGTGCGGCGGCCGTCGCGAGCGCGCCCGGCAGCGCGCGGCGCGCGAACGGTATAATCACTCCGCTATTCTATGAGCGAATTTGTCGATCGGATCCGCGCACTCGCCCTGGCCCTTGGCGGTCCGGGGCTGTTCCTCGTCGCGTTTCTGGATTCGTCGTTCCTGCCGCTCCCCGGGATCACCGATGTGTTGCTCGTCGTCACGGTGACCCGCAATCCGTCCGGCATGTTGTGGTACGTCGCGATGACCGTCGTCGGCTCGGTGGCGGGCTGCCTCGCGTTGCACTATCTCGGCCGCAAGGGTGGGGAAGCGCTCGTCCGCAAGAAGTTCACGGGCGAGAAGATCGATCGCGCGATGGCCGCGCTGCAGCGCAACGGCGTGATGGCCGTGCTGGCGCCGTGCCTGCTGCCGCCGCCGGCCCCGTTCAAGATCTTCATCCTCCTTGCTGGCGTCGCCGGCATCAGCGCCGCGCGACTGGCGACGGCCATCGCGATCGGCCGCGGCGTCCGGTACCTCGCGCTCGGCATCCTGGCCGTGAAGTACGGCGAGCGGGCGATGGCGTACATGCGCGAGCACGGCGCGTCGGTTTCGCTGGGGGTCGTGGGCGCCCTGGCAATCGGGTTTGCCGCGTATCTCCTCTGGCGCAAAGCGCGCGCCGGGAAAGGCCGATAAATCGTTTATCATGACCGGCGTGGAACTCACCGTCGTCATCCCGATCCGGAACGAAGCGCTGTCGCTCGTCGAGCTGCATCGCGAGTTCTCGGAGACGCTGACGGCGTGGGGGCGCTCGTACGAGATCATCATCGTTGACGATGGCAGCACGGACGAGAGCTTCGGGATCCTCACGCGACTGCAGGCGAGTGACCCGCACCTGCGTGTGATCCGGTTCCGCCGTAACTTCGGTCAGACCGCCGCGTTTGCCGCCGGCTTCGCGTACGCGCGCGGACAGCTGATCATCACGTCGGATGGCGACCTGCAAAACGATCCGCACGACATTCCTGCGATGGTCGCCATGCTCGAGGGCGGCTACGACATCGTCTGCGGATGGCGGAAGGATCGGAAGGACGCGTTGATCTCGCGGCGGCTGCCGTCGACGCTGGCCAACGCGCTGATCTCGGCGGTCACCGGCGTACACCTGCACGACTACGGCTGCTCGCTGAAGATCTTCCGCGCCGAAGTCGTGAAGGAGATGAAGCTATACGGCGAGATGCACCGGTTCCTGCCGGCGATCGCGAGCGAGCAGACGTCGAGCATCGTCGAGATGGTGGTCAACCATCGTGCGCGTAAGTACGGCCAGTCCAAGTACGGGATTGGCCGCACCGTGCGGGTGGTGCTGGACCTGCTGACGGTGAAATTCCTGCTGAGCTATTCGACGCGGCCCCTGCAGATTTTTGGGCTCATTGGCATCGCGATGGGGCTGGCAGGCGCCGTGATCACCGGAGGGCTGGCGGTTCAGCGCCTCCGGGAGGTGGCGTCCATCGACCAGCACATGCCGCTGCTCCTGCTCGGCATTCTCTTGATTTTCACCGGCTTCCAGCTCGTAACGCTGGGGCTTTTGGCCGAACTTCAGGTGCGGACGTACCACGAGTCACAGAACAAAGCGATCTACGTCATTCGGGACGTCCTCCAGACCCCGGCCGCCGAGCTTCTGGTTTCCAGCCGGTAGCTGGATCTCCGCATGTACAGGGCAGATAGTGCTTGACGCCCGGTGTGCAAATCTGTATCGTTTACTTCCCTCACGGTCGCTGACGGGCCTCCCAGCCTTTGTTGCGGCAGACTGTTTTCGACGCGTGTACGTCTAAAGTTCGTAAAATTTTCGTTGTGTTTTCAACGTCTCTAACCTTCGGTAGGAGCACATGAAGCTGAAGTCACTTGGAATCTGGAGCGCGCTAGCGCTGCTTGTCGCCACTACGACGGCATGTCAGAAAACCAGCCCGACGCGCCCGTCCGATGACGGTGCGTCCGGTACGTCCTCCTCGGTCACGGATGCCGTGACGGGTGTGACCCTGACCTCGCCGACGCTGGTGACGCCCGCCGTCAACCAGCAGTTCAAGTTCGTCGAGCAACCCGTGACGTTGACGGTGAAGAACGCCGTCTCGACGGGCGCCACTGCGCTGACCTATCTCTTCGAGGTGGCTACCGACGCGGGATTTGCCACCAAGGTCTACACGAAGGACGGCGTGGCTGAGGGCGCGGGCGGACAGACGTCGGTGAAGATCGACGCGCTACCTGGTCCGTTGGCCAAGACCTACTTCTGGCGCGCGCGCGTGACAAGCGGCACGCTCGCCGGTCCGTATGCCAGCGGGCGAGCCTTCGGCATCGGCGCGCAGGTCATACTCGGAACGCCTTCGCTCGCGTCGCCTGCTGCAGGCACGACGGTTGGCGGTCAGCCGACGCTCTCGGTCAGCAACGTGACGAAGACCGGCCCTGCAGGTCAGGTGATCTATCGATTCGAAGTCTCCACGTCTTCGTCCTTCGCGAGTCTGACCTCGGCGGCGACGGTGGAGGAGCAGGGCGGCAGCACCACGTCAACCACGCTGACGACGAGCCTGGGCAATGGCGCCTACTTCTGGCGCGTGCAGGCGAGCGATCCGTCGAATGGGATCACGACGGGATTCTCGAGCGCCGGTTCATTCACGGTTCAGTTGTTCGATATCACGAAAGCGAACATCTGGAACAACCCGACGGATTTCAAGAGCTGGGCGCAGACCGCAACGATCACCGACATTGTGTTCCTGGATAACGCCTTTGTCGTGGACTTCGACAGGCGCGATGGCCCGGGACGCTGGCCGGATGTCGGCTTCGGCACCGGCTCGCTTGAATACACGCTCGGGATGTGCGTCAACATTCGCGGTACGTGGAACTGCTCGGCGACGATCCAGTTCTGGTACGGCCGCGACCTGCTCGCGTCCGGACGTCCTGACGAAATCGGCATCAACTGGTGGTACGACCAGCGCTGGGGCGACTTGCTCGGCTATCAGCCGGCGTACGGTGAAACGGTCGGCATCTACGTCGCCGCCGGAAACCTGCGCGATAGCGGCAACGTGATCACGAAAGAGCGGTCGAACATCGTCCTGATGCCGTTCGGCGGCGTCTACTCGTCCAGCCGCGGCATCACCGCCGCGTCGAGCGTGCGGACGTCCGGCAAGCGCTAATTGTTCGTTGTGAAAGCGTTCGGCCGGGTATGCACTGATCGGTGCCGCTCGGCCGGGCGCGGCACGGTCTTTTATTCAGGCCCCCGCCTGAATATTTATATAGAAAATACATCGACAGTCATTTATCCGTGATATATTCGAGGTCATATGAGCCTTCGTAACAGCGTCATTGCCGTTTTCCTGTGCGCGATTGTGAGCGTCGCCGCGTGCAGCAAGAGCAACCCTGTCTCGCCCTCGTCGACGGCTGCGGCGATTGATCCGTCGCTGACGGCGTCGGTGGCGACACCGCGGCCCATCTCGCCCACCAATGGCGCGGCGATTCCCAATCTCTCGCAGCCGGTGACGCTCACCGTGCTGAATGCGATCGTCACGCAACCCGGCGGCACGACGTATTCGTTCGAGGTCGCCATAGACTCCGCCTTCACAGCGAAGGTCCAGACGAAAGACGGGATCGCGGAAGGCAGTGGCGGACAGACAAGCCTGAAGCTCGACGCGCTGGCGCCGGCGAAGGATTACTTCTGGCACGCGCGCGCGACCGCCGGCGGCACGGTCGGCGTCTATGGCGTGACGTACAAGTTCACCGTCGGTCCGGCGATCACAGTCAACGCACCCGTTGCGATTGCTCCGGTTGGTGGCGCGGCGACCGGCGCCAGGCCGGCACTGCGCGCGACCAACGCAACGCGCACTGGGCCGGTCGGAGCCATCAGCTACCGGTTCGAGATCTCGACGTCGTCGACGTTCGGGTCGATCGCGGTGACCGCGACGGTGGCCGAAGGTGTTAATGAAACGGGCTTCATTCCGACGACAGACCTGCCGATCCAGGCGACGCTCTTCTGGCGTGTGACGGCGATCGATTCGACGAGCGGGATCTCGAGCCCGGCTTCGTCGACGCAGAGCTTCGTCACGTCGCAAACCATTGATCTCACAAAAGTCGTGTACCTCAAGGGACCCGATTTCTCTTCCTGGAAGCAGACCGGGAAAATCACCTCGATCGAGCAGGATGGCAACGCCGCAACGGCCGGTCTGATGTGCATTACATTTACCGATCCCGGCTGGCCGGGTGCGAAGTGGATCTACGGCGGGCCCGGTGACGATCCGAACTTCGAGATCTACGGGAATCAGTGGTATTTCGCCAACATCAACGGCACATGGTACGGCGGTCCTGGTGAATGGCTGTATCGCGGAGCGGCGGTTTGCAAGGCCGGCCAGGGCACGAACACGATCGGCCCTGACAGCGGATTTGGCGAACCGTTCAGCAGTTGGAGGCCGAAACCCGGCGAAGTGGTCGGCTACGCGATATCGGCGTCAGCGCGCGCGCTGCCGCAGATGGCCACCGTGCAGGAGCGCACCGACGTCGTCCTGCAACCGTGGAAGGATAGTTCGCTCGCCTTGACCGCGCAGTCGGCGCTTCAATTCAAGAAACGATAGTCACGCAAGTCTTCTGGGGAGATGGACACGATGCGATCATTTGTGGCTCTTGCGATCGGGGTGCTCGCGCTGTCGAGCGTCGCGAACGCGCAGACGCCTCCGGCGCCGGAAGCTGACCACGGCTATGTGGAAGGCGTCCTGCAGTCGGCGTTCGGCAACGTCACGAGCCAATCGTTCGGCGCTGAGGTTGGTGTGACCGTGGTGCCGAACCTGCAGGTGTTCGGCGAATTCGGCAAGGTGCGCGACGTGGCGACGACCAGTATCGGCTCAGCGGCGCAGTTGATCGCCGGGTTCCTTTCGCAGACCCAGACCGGCGTGTCCTTCAGCGTCAAGCAACCGGCGACGTTCGCCGTCGGCGGCGTGAAGTACACCATCCCGACAACCGGCACGATTCACCCGTACGTGCTCGGCGGCGCCGGGATGGCCACCGTTTCGCAGAACGTCGCCTTCACCGTCGGCGGCACTG
>JAYVMG010000309.1:0-9463 GCA_043759095.1 Acidobacteriota bacterium
GCCCTGCCCGCCGCCCGCAAACCCGCCAAGTCGCGCCTGTTTCCGCTGCGGCACCCCGGTTGCTTGAACAAGTGTTCAAAGAGGATGGTGGTGGCCCAGACCTTCTCGTCGGTGTCGCGCCGTGATTTCGTACGCGTCTGCACGCTGGCCGCCGCCGCGATTGGCCTCGGGCCGCTTGCCGCTGAGCAGTTCGTCGAAGCGGCCGTGCGCGGCGCCAGGCCGTCGGTCATTTGGTTGCAGTTTCAGGAATGCACCGGTTGCACCGAGTCGCTGCTCCGAACATCACATCCCGCGATCGACACCCTCCTCTTCGATCTCATCTCGCTCGACTACCACGAAACTCTTTTTGCCGCCGCCGGTCATCAGGCGCAAGCGGCGCTCAAGCAGGCGATGGAGGCCAACGCCGGCAAGTACGTGTGCATCATCGAAGGATCCATCCCCACGAAAGACGATGGGATCTATTGCATGATCGGCGGGCGTACGGCTGTCGACATCGTGCAGGACGTAGCCGGCAAGGCCGGCGCGATCATTGCGATTGGATCGTGCGCGTCGTGGGGCGGCGTGCCCTCGGCGGATCCGAATCCGACCGGCGCCGTCGGCGCGCACGAAGTCCTGAAGGGCAAGACCGTCGTCAACATTCCCGGCTGCCCGGCCAATCCCTACAACCTGCTGGGCACGGTGCTGCAGTACGCGACCTACGGCACCTTGCCCGAACTGGACGCCGAGAACCGTCCGAAGTTCGCCTACGGCAGCACGATTCACGAGCATTGCCCGCGTCGCGCACACTTCGACGCCGGCCGCTTCGCGAAGAAGTTCGGTGACGAAGGACATCGGCTTGGCTACTGCCTCTACGAACTCGGCTGCAAGGGGCCGGCGACCCACGCGAACTGTTCCGTTCAGCACTTCGGTGATGTCGTCGATGCGTGGCCGATTGGTCTCGGGCATCCGTGCTTCGGCTGCACGGAGAAGACGATCGCGTTCCGTGTGCCGCTGCACACGACCGTAGACATCGAGCGGCCGACACCGCCTGATACGTATCCACCTATTCATGCCCAGCAGGGCGGAGTGAGTCCAATCGCGACCGGCGTCGCCGGCGTCGTCCTCGGCGTCCTCGCGGGCGCCGGGTACGTCGCCTCAAAGAAGCTGACGCCTGTGTCGAGCGACGAACCGCCGAAATCGCCGGAGGTGTGACGTGGGCATCACGCGGCGCGCGGCGCTCTGCGGACTCCTCACGGCCGGCGCGACGGCGGCCGGCCTCACGCCCACGTCGGCAGCGGTCCTGCCGACGCCGCCGGCCGACGCCGTCGGTATGTTGTACGACACGACGCTGTGCATCGGCTGCAAGGCCTGCGTGGTCGCGTGTCAGGACGCGAACGGCCTGCCGCGCGACCCGACGGGCCTCGGTCCGCTGTATGACGCGCCGGTCGATCTGAACTACCGCGCGAAGAACGTCATCAAGCTGTATCACGACGGTGGCCAGCGCTCGTTCGTGAAGGTGCAGTGCATGCACTGCATCGATCCCGCGTGCGTGGCCGCCTGCATGCTCGGCGCACTAAAGAAGAGCGAGTTCGGGATCGTGACCTACAACGTCGACTACTGCGTCGGCTGCAGATACTGCGAGATCGCGTGCCCCTACGGCGTCCCGAAATTCCAGTGGGCCTCGGCCACGCCGCGCATTGTCAAATGCGAGCTGTGTAACCACCGCCTCGCGAAAGGGCAGGAGCCCGCATGCACCGAGGTGTGCCCGCGCCACGCGGTGATCTTCGGGAAGCGCGCCGACCTCCTCGAGGAAGCCAAGCGGCGCCTTGCCGAGAACCCCGGCCGTTACGTCCCCACGATCTTCGGCGAAACGGACGGCGGCGGCACGCAGGTGCTCTACCTATCGCACCTGCCGTTCGGCAAGCTCGGCTTCCCGGCGCTCGGCGACGCGTCGGCACCGGAGCTCGCGCGCTCGGTCCAGCACGGCGTCTACAAGGGCTTCGTCGCGCCTCTGGCGCTCTTCGGGGTGCTGGGTATGATCGCGTTCCGCAACCAGAAGCAAGAAAAGGCCGAAAGCGATAAACGCGCGCGGGGCAAGTTATGAGCACCCAGGCTGCACCGATCGGCGGACCGCTGATGACGAGGGGCACGCGCATGCTCGCCGGGCTCTTCAGCCTCGGCGTCATCGCGATCGCCTGGCGGCTGCTCTTGGGGCTGGGTTCCGCGACAGCGCTCAACGACGGCTACCCCTTCGGACTCTGGATCGCGTTCGACGTCGTCACCGGCGCTGCGCTGGCGTGCGGCGGCTACGCGGTCGGCATCCTGGTCTACATCCTCAACCAGGGGAAATACCACCCGGTGATGCGGCCGGCGATGGTGACCAGCGCGCTCGGGTACACGCTGGCCGGCGTGGGCGTCGGACTCGACGTCGGGCGGTGGTGGAGCCTGTGGAGGGTGCCGCTCTTCTTCTGGCGCTGGAACTTCAACTCGGCGCTGCTCGAAGTGGCGCTCTGCATCATGGCCTACATCGCCATCCTGTGGCTGCGGCTCGCGCCGGTGCTGCTCGAACCCTACACGAGCGGTCCCGATTCGCCGTGGCAGCGATTCGCGGTGAAGGTCAGCGCACTCATCGACAAGCTGTCGGTGCCGATGATCGCGCTCGGCCTCGTGCTGGCGACGATGCACCAGTCGTCGCTCGGGACGCTGATGCTGCTCGCGGGGTCGCGCCTGCACATCCTGTGGCGCACGCCGATGCTGCCGTTGATGTTCCTCGTGTCCTCCATCGCGATGGGTTACGCGGTCGTCGTGTTCGAGTCCGCGTTCTCGAGCGTGGCGTTCAAGCGGAAGCCGGAGATCGACATGCTCGCCAGCCTCGCCGGCGCGATGGTGCCGACCCTCTGGATCGTGGTCCTGCTGCGCGTCGGCGACCTCGTGTGGCGCGGGCAGGTCGGCGCATTGTTCTCTGGAGACGGCCGCAGCGTGATGGCAACCCTCGAGATCGTCTTCTTCCTCATCCCCGTGGTGATGCTGGCGTCGCGGGCCCAGCGCTACGACCTTGGCAATCTCGTGCGCGCGGCGATGGCGATGATCGTCGCCGGGGCCCTCTTTCGATTCGATACGTTCCTGGTCGCCTTCATGCCCGGAGCGCAATGGTCGTACTTCCCGAGCGTGCCTGAGATGGCCGTCACCATCGGTCTGCTGTCGTTCGAGGTCCTCGCCTACGTCGTCATCGTGAAAACATTCCCGATTGTGTCCGGCCACACGCTGGCCAGAAGGCAGGCGTTCTGATGAGCACACACATCACGGTCGATCCGGTGACACGCATCGAGGGGCACCTGCGCATCGATGTCGAAGTCGACCACGGTGTGGTGACGAAAGCGTGGTCGTCTGGGCAGATGTTCCGCGGGATCGAGCGCATCCTGCAGGGGCGCGATCCGCGCGACGCCTGGCTGTTCACCCAGCGTTTCTGCGGCGTGTGCACCACAGTGCATGCGATCGCGTCGGTGCGCGCCGTGGAGGACGCGCTGAAGCTCGAGATTCCGCTGAACGCGCAGTACATCCGCAACCTGATTGTCATCGCGCACGCGCTGCACGATCACATCGTGCATTTTTATCAGTTGTCGGCGCTCGACTGGGTTGACGTCGTGTCGGCGCTTAACGCGGATCCGGCGAAGACCGACACGCTCGCCGCCAGCCTGTCGGACTGGCCCGGTAACAGCAAACCGCAGTTCCAGGCAGTGAAGGACAGGCTGGCAGGCTTTGTCGCCAAGGGGCAACTCGGCATTTTCACCAACGGCTACTGGGGGCACCCGGCGATGAAACTCGCGCCGGAAGTGAACCTGCTCGCGGTGTCGCACTATCTGCAGGCGCTCGACTACCAGCGTAAAGCGAATCAGGTCGTGGCGATTCTCGGCGGCAAGACGCCCAACATCCAGAACCTCGCCGTCGGCGGCGTCGCCAACGCCATCAATCTGGACAACGACGCCACGCTGAACATGACGAAGCTGTACCAGGTGAAGGAGCTGCTCGACGAGATGAAGGGCTTCATCGAGCAGGTCTACTTCGTGGACGTGTGCGCCGTTGCCGCGATGTATCCCGACTGGCTGAAGGTCGGAGCCGGCGTCACGAACTACCTGTCGGTGCCCGACCTGCCGCTCGACGGCAAGGGCGCTACGTTCGATTTCCCCGGCGGCACCATTTTCAATGGTGACCTCTCGCACGTCACACCGATCACGACCTTCGGCGACCCGTACTTCCAGAAGAACGTGTCCGAGTCGATCGCGCACTCGTGGTACGACGGCGACTGGCAAAAGCACCCGTACGAGGAGGACACGGTCCCGAAGTACGGGGCATACGACGCCGACGGGAAGTACTCCTGGATCAAGTCGCCACGGTTCGACGGACACGTGATGCAGGTCGGGCCGCTCGCGCAGGTACTGGTCGGCTTCGCGCAGGGTCACGAGCCGACGAAGCGGTGGGCGGTGAAAACGCTCGAGACTGCCGGCAAGCTCGCCGGGGCAACGCTGACGCCGGCCGTGCTGCACTCAACACTCGGCCGTCATGCGGCGCGCATGATCCGCTGCTGCGTGTTGTCCGAACTGGCGTCCAAACACTGGACCCTGCTCGCCGAGAACATCGGTAAAGGCGACACAACGATCTTCAACGAGCCGGTCTTCCCGAAAGGCGAGCAGCAGGGTTTCGGCTTCCACGAGGCGCCTCGCGGCACGCTATCCCACTGGATCGTGATCGAGAACGGGGTGATCAAGAACTATCAGGCCGTCGTTCCGTCGACGTGGAACGCCGGGCCCCGCGACGCCAGGAACCAGCCCGGGCCGTATGAGGCGTCGCTGGTCGGCAACCCGGTCGCCGATACCGAGAAACCGCTGGAAGTCATCCGGACAATTCATTCTTTCGACCCCTGCATCGCGTGCGCGATTCACACGCTCGATGTGGAGGGACACGAGGTCTCCCGTATGAGGGCGCTCTGATGCCGGCGACGTACGTCTTGAGCCTCGGAAACGTGCTCATGAGTGACGACGGGCTCGGCCCCGCCGTGCTCCGCGCGTTCGAAGAGCAGTACGTCGTCGGCCCCGACGTGGAAGTCATGGATCTCGGCACGCCCGGCCTGGACCTCTCGCCCTGGCTGGCGGACGCCGATCGCGTGATCCTGATCGACACCGTGAAAGCGCCTTTGCCGCCGGGTTCGCTGCGGCTCTACAAGAAATCTGACTTGCTGAGTCACGTGCCGGGAGTCCGCGTGAGCCCCCACGATCCCGGCGTGAAGGAAACGCTGCTGGCGCTCGAGTTCGCCGGGCGCGCGCCGCGAAACATCGAGCTGATTGGGGTAGTGCCGGCAGTGACGACGATAGGCCTCGATCTCAGCCCGGCCGTCGAATCGGCCATTCCGGCGGCCGTCGGCGCGGTCGTCGCGGCCCTCGAGCGTGCCGGCGTCGCCGTCAGCAGGCGTCCAGAGCCGTTCGCGCACGCACTCTGGTGGAGTGTGACGCTGCCGGAAGTTCGGCATTCCGTCACGAAACTCTAGAAAAGCAGCAAGGAACCACTTGGACTCTGGCTTGCGTTGTTGTTCGTCACCATGACGATCAGCGGCGCGGTGCTGGAAGGGCGCAGGATTGAGATCCGCGGCATCGTCCAGGGCGTCGGCTTCCGGCCTTGGGTGTATCGCGTCGCCCGCCAGTCCGGCGTCACCGGTCGCGTGCATAACGACGCCGCGGGCGTCACCATCGAGGCGTTCGGCGATTTCGCGGCGCTCGAGCAGTTCGTCGGCCGACTGCACGCGGATCCGCCACCGGCGGCGCAGATCAGCGGATTCCAGCAGGCGCCGATTCCGGCCGAGCTGGATTCAGACTTCGTGATCGCTCCCAGCGTCGATGCCGGCGCGCCGCGTGTGTCGATTCCACCGGATCTGGCGACGTGTCCCCAGTGCGCCGCCGAGATCGCCGATCCCGCGAACCGCCGTTATCACTACCCGTTTACCAACTGCACGAACTGCGGCCCCCGGTTCACCATCGCTTCAGATATTCCGTACGACCGCGCGTCGACGACGATGGCGCCGTTTGAGATGTGCCCGGAATGCCGGCGCGAGTACAACGACGTGGGCGATCGGCGGTTTCACGCGCAGCCCAACGCGTGCCCGGCCTGCGGACCGCAGCTGACGTTCTGCGCCTTCACCGGAGATCGCATCGGCGTCGCTGATCCGATCGCCGCGGCAGCCGAAGCGCTGAACTGCTGCCTCATCGTCGGGATCAAAGGCCTGGGCGGGTTTCATCTCGCCTGCGACGCGACCTGCGCGGACGTCGTCGGACGACTGCGCGAGCGCAAACACCGCGACGAGAAGCCGTTCGCGGTGATGGTGCCGGATCTGGCGGCGGCGGAAGCGCTCGCGATCATCGGCGACGAGGAGCGCCGGTTGCTGACATCGTCGGAGCGGCCGATCGTGCTCGCGCGCAAACGCGAGGCGACCACGCTGGCTGCGAACATTGCACCGCGCAATACGATGGTCGGGCTGTTCCTGCCGTACACACCGCTGCACCACCTGCTCCTGGCTGCCGTGGGCGGTCCGCTCGTGATGACCTCAGGCAATCGATCCGATGAGCCGATCGCGTTCCGGAACGGCGACGCGGTCCAGCGTCTGGGCGGGATCGCGGATGTGTTCCTGATGCACGATCGCGAGATCGACACGCGGTGCGACGATTCCGTGGTGACGGTCATTGCGCGGCAGGGCGTTGTTGTCCGTCGGTCGCGCGGGTACGTGCCGCGCGCCGTCGCATTGCGGCGTCCTGTGACGCGGCCGATCCTCGCCTGCGGAGCGCAGCTGAAGAACACATTCTGTTTCGCTGCGGGCGACAGCGCCTGGCTCGGTCCGCACATCGGCGACCTCGATAACCTCGAAACGTACGACTCCTATCGCGAGGGCATCACGCGGCTCGAGCATTTCCTCCAAATCCACCCCGAGATAGTCGCGTACGACATGCACCCCGACTACCTCTCGACGATCTACGCATTGGAGCGTCCCGACGTGATCCGCGTGCCGGTGCAGCACCATCACGCGCACGTCGTCAGCGCGATGGCCGAGCACGGCCTGTGGGGCCCGGTGATCGGGATCGCGTACGACGGCGCCGGCTACGGTCTGGACGGGACGAGTTGGGGCGGCGAGATCCTGGTCGCCGACGCTGGCGCGTTCGTGCGGCCGGCGACGTTCCGGGCGCTTCCGCTGGTCGGTGGCGATCGCGCGATTCGTGAGCCGTGGCGGATCGCCCTCGCACTGGTGGTCGACGCGTTCGGTGACGATCTGCCTCCGGCCGCACGGGCCCTCTTCGCCGCAGTGCCCGACAAGGACATCTGCCTCGTGCGCGAGGTGTTGCGTACGCGGATGCCGGTGCCCCTCGCGCGCGGTGTGGGCCGGTACTTCGATGCGTTCGGCGCGCTGTTTCTTCAACGGCGGACGGCGAGCTTCGAAGGACAGATCGCGCTGGAGTGGAATCAGATCGCGGATCCCACCGTGGACGACGCATACCCATTCGACATCGCCGAGACCGGTTCGCCGTGGGAATTGGATCTGCGGCCAGCTGTGTGGGCGGCGGTTGCGGACATGGTTCGAGGCGCGACGGTCCCAGCGATCGCCGCGAGGTTCCACAACACGATCGCCGAGGCCACGGCTGCGCTCGTCCGCCGTGTCGTGTCGTCGTTCGGACGGATGCCGGTCGTTGCCAGCGGCGGCTGTTTCCAGAACGCGCGGCTTGCAGAAAGCATTCACGCGGCTCTTGCGCCTGAGCATGACGTGCGACTGCACGCGGTCGTGCCTTCGGGTGACGGCGGCATCGCGCTCGGGCAAGCCGTCATCGCGGATGCCATCACACTTGAGACGTGAGACTTGAGACGTGAGACGTGAGACTTGAGGGTTGCTGTATGTGTCTTGGAGTGCCGGGCCTGGTGGTCGAATGCGACGAGTTGTCGGCGCTCGTGGATTTCTGGGGCGTGCGACGTCGCGTTCGCCTCGATCTCGCGGACGAGCCAGTCGCCGTGGGCGACTACGTGCTCAATCATGTCGGCTTCGTTATCCGCCGGATCCCGTCTGAGGATGTGCAGGCGACGCTGGCGATGTATGAGGAACTGGTGAAGGCGAACACCGGCAGCGGGCCGGTGGATCTTATGGCGGCCGACGTGCTCGGAGAGATCCAGGCGGGTGGGGCCGGTCGGCCGGGTGGAGCAGATCGGGCAGTAGGTCTGGGTCGGGTGGGTCCGGTGGGAACGAACGATGACCCCGCTTGAGTTTCGTGATCCAGTTCGCGCCAGAGAACTCAGCGATGCCCTCGCGCGCGTCGTCTCCGAGATCGGCCGCGCGCCGGTCGCGGTGATGCATGTCTGCGGCAGCCATGAGCAGGCGATTGCGCGATTCGGGCTCCGCTCAGTGTTCCCGTGCGGACTCGACGTGATCATGGGACCGGGCTGCCCCGTGTGCGTCACCGATCAGCCCGAGATCGACGAGGGCGTCGCGCTGGCGCGACAGGGCGTGCGGATCGCGAGCTACGGCGACATGCTGCGCGTGCCGGGTACCGCGGGCTCGCTCGCTGACGCGCAGGCGGATGGCGCTCACATCGACATCGTCTACAGCGTGGCCCAGGCCGTCGATCTCGCGCGCGAGACACAGGAAGAACTCGTGTTTTTTGCGACCGGCTTCGAGACGACGGCGGTCGCGACCGCGGCCGTCATCGTGCGGGGACTCCCGGCCAATCTGTCCGTGCTGTCGGCGCACAAGTACATTCCGCCGGTGATGGAGATTGTGGCGGAGATGCCCGGCACGCGCGTCGAGGGGTTCCTGGCCGCCGGGCACGCAGCGACCATCACCGGATCGCGTGTCTTCGAGCCGTTTGTCGCGCGTCACCATCTCCCTGTCGTCGTCGCCGGCTTCGAGCCGCTGGACATTCTGGCCGCGCTCGTAAAGCTGACCGAGATGATTCGCGACGGCGTCGCCGATGTCGTCAACCTGTTTCCGCGCTGCGTGACGCCGGACGGCAACCGCCGCGCGCTCGACCTGCTATGGCAGGTGTTTCAGCCGGTCGGCGGACGCTGGCGCGGGATTGCGCACGTGCCGAACGGCAACCTGCGGCTGCGTGACGAGTGGGCGCACATCGACGCACGTCGCCGGTTTGTGATCGACACCGCGGCGCTCCGCAGCGGCGCGCCGTCGACGCTCGCGCGCCAGTGCATCTGCGGAAACATCATGTCCGGGATCGCGTCGCCTGACGATTGCGCGCTGTTCGGCAACGCGTGCATGCCAGACACGCCGGTCGGCGCCTGCATGGTGAGTAGCGAGGGCACGTGCCGCATCTGGCACGAGTACGGCGGGATTCCTGAATTGGGTGAACCAACATGCCGCTTCTGCCAGTAACCGACGAACGCATCATGCTGAAGCACGGCGCCGGCGGTCGCGCCATGCGCCGGCTCATTCACGACGCGGTGCTCG
>JAYVMG010000310.1:0-9452 GCA_043759095.1 Acidobacteriota bacterium
GCCGAGGGAGCCGTATCGTACCGCGGATAGAAGCGGATGCTCCGCTCCCCCGCCCCCAGCAGCACCAGTCCCCGCCGAAATGCGCGATCCAGCAGCGCATCGCACCAGTCGGCGCGCACCACGTCGAAGGCGAGCATGACACCGGCGCCGCGCACGTTCTTCATGATCTCGCTGTAGTCGCGCGCGAGCGCCTCGAGCCCCGCGCGCGCCCGGTCGCCGGTCCGGCGCACCAGATCGAGATCCAGCGCATCGAGCAGCGCCAGTAGCCGCACCATGCCGACCGAGTCGCCTTCCCATGTCGTATTGAACTTCTTCTCCTCCTGAAAAAACGTCGCGAGCGCTTCGCTGACGAACAGGATGCCGTTCTGCGCTTTCTTGGCCCAGGTCACGACGTCGGGCGGGCACGGCAACTCGAACAATTCGTGCGCCCACAACC
This sequence comes from Acidobacteriota bacterium, assembly GCA_043759095.1. Taxonomy (GTDB): domain Bacteria; phylum Acidobacteriota; class Vicinamibacteria; order Vicinamibacterales; family CAVVIG01; genus CAVQFC01. The sequence goes on from JAYVMG010000310.1 coordinate 437, forward strand.
GTCCCGTCATGCCCCAGCCGGTCTGCACTTCGTCGAAGATGAGCGGCACGTCGTAGATGCGCGTCAGGAGGCGCAGCTTGCGCATGAACCGCGCGGTGGTCCGGCGGACACCCCCTTCGCCCTGAATCGGCTCGACGAGCACCGCGGCCACGCGTCGCGATCGCCTCACCACATCCGGCGTCAGCGCCGTGCGCTGCGCCTGAATGAAGGTCTGCAGGTCCTGGCCGGGCTGATCGAGAAACTGGTCGAGGGCGTCCATCTCGCGCCGATAGGTGTCCTTGCTTTTCTCCGCGCGCGGCAGTCGGCCTGATACAAGGAGGTCCCATAGCTGTTTCAGACTGCGGTCCTCGCGGCGGGCCGTCTCCTTCGGCGCGCCGACCTCCTCGACCGGAAAAGAGATGTGCGGCCAGTCGAAGGTCGGGAATCCCAGGCGCGCCTTCTTGCGGTGCGTCACGGCGAGCGCGCCCAGCGTCCGCCCATGAAACGCGCCATCGAACGACACGATGAAGCCACCGTCGCCCTCCGGCGACGTCATCACACGGTTCATCAGCACGGCCTTGATCGCATTCTCGACCGCCTCGGCGCCGGTGTTCACGACGAAGAAGCGCGGTGTCCCTGCGGGTGCGATACGCGCCAGTTCCGCCTTCAGGCGAAGTGAGAGGACGGTCTGGTATTCGGAATGCGCGTACCGCGACACCACAAAGGGCAGCGATTCCAGGACCGCGCGCACCGTGGCGGGATCGTTTTCCCCGAACGCATGGGTGGCAATCAGCGCACCCATATCGAGAAACCGGTAAGGCTCACCCGCGGCGTCGCGATCGATGACAGCCAGATACGGGCCGACGGATTCCGCCGGATCGAACGCGACGGGAAGTGAATAGAACAGACCCCGCGAGGCGGCCTCGAGCGCGCGATGCGAGGCGGGCAGGTGCTCAGCGACGAGGCTGTCGAGCGAGCGCTCGGCGTCGCGCAGCCCCTCGGGCACGTGTACACGAATCCCGCCGGCGCGATACCGCTCGTTCAGCTGCCCGACGCGGGCGAGAAACTCCGACGCCTGTGCGAGCCCGCTGTCGTCCGCCTTGATGACCATCCCCATCGCCGATTCTGCCACAGCGAACGGCCGGATCGGTCAGGGCGACCCTGCTCCTGAAGCCCCCCTCGCGTGGTGGATCAGTGTGTCAGCGGCGCGGAATGCACCGAAACACTGGATCGCCGCGGCGACGGCGCCTTGACGATCAACGACAGCGCGCCGAGCACCACAACCAGCGGCGGCGCCCAGAACGCGAGCAGGAACAGTCCTTCGACAACAGCATTCGGCATCGTGACCTCCGTGTTACGTCGTTGATTACGTCGTCGCCGCCATCGGTGACGCGGTTGCGTCCGGCGCGCCGATCACTGCCGCGCGGCCGAGGCCGCAACGGTTGATCCGGTCACCGAGTGTTGATCGCTTGATCTGCAACAGCTCTGCCGCGCGAGACTTGTTGCCGTTGCTCACCTTCAGCGCCCAGCCGATCAGGTTCGCTTCGAGATCGCGAATGCGATCGTCGAGGGACACGGACGCCGGTTCCTGCAGTGGCGTGGCAGGAGCCGATGTAGACGCGGACAGATCCGGCGGTGGGCCGCCCCCACGCAGCAGGATGCTCGCCGACATGCAGCCGATGCGCACGGTGCCGCACGTGCAAGTCTGCGCGATCCGCTCGCACGCGTTCTCCAGTTCACGCACGTTGCCAGGCCAGTTGTAGCGGAGAAACGCCTGCCTGACGGCTTCCGAAATCGGCGGCACGTCCTCGCCACGGCGGCGAAAGTAGCGCTCGATGAAATGATCCGTCAGCATCGGAATGTCTTCGCGGCGCTCACGCAGCGGCGGCAGCGCCACCGGCAGCACGTTCAGACGGTAGTACAGATCCTCCCGGAACTTCCCGTCCGCCACCATCGGCTTCAGATCCTTCTTGCTGCCAGCGATGATCCGGACGTTCACCGACACGGTGCGCGTGCCGCCCAGGCGCTCGATGGTCCGGTTCTGCAGCACGCGCAGCAGCTTGACCTGCATCGACAGCGGCACATCGTCGATGTCGTCGAGGAAGAGCGTGCCTCCCTCGGCAAGTTCGAAGCGGCCGAGGCGATCCTTGATGGCGCCGGTGAAGGCGCCGCGCTCGTGGCCGAAGAGCTCCGACTCGATCAGCGTTTCGGAGAAGAGCGCGCAGCTGACGGCGACAAAGGGGCGGTGCCGGCGGCGGCTGGCCTGATGGATCAGCGTGGCGGTCACTTCCTTGCCGGTGCCGCTCTCGCCGATCACCAGCACGGTGCTGTCGCTGTTGCCGATGACCCGCAGGAACTCGAACACCGCGCGCATGCGTGCGCTCCGCCCGACGACAACCGAATCCATCGTGACGAGACTGGGTGTGGTCATGGCGTCCTCAGCGGAGCCGCAGGGTTTCGAACTCCGGCATCTCCTCGCGGAGCGCCGTCTCCACGCCGAGATACAGCGTCATGTGGGCGCTCGGACAGCCGGCGCACATGCCGGACAGCCGCACGTCAGCCGAGTTCCCCTGGATGTCGAGTAGCTCGATGTCGCCGCCATCGGCCTGCATGAACGGCCGAACTCTCGCGAGCACTGATTCGACCCGCTCTCTGGTAATCATGCCGACCTCAAGGGGCAACTGACGTGCCACCGGCAGAAACGCCGGGATTCCGGAGGTATATCGGCTCCGCGGCGGCAGCTCAGCGGAGGAGAGACAAAAACGGTGGGGACTTTTCCCCGGGGACGTGCGGGAAAACCCCCGCAATCAGGCGGGTTTTTCGAGCTTGAACTTCTCGACGCGGTAGCGAATCTGATCGCGGTTCAACCCAAGCATGCCGGCCGCTTTGGTCTGATTCCACCCGCTCCGCTCCAGCGCCTGGACGACGAGCGACCGCTCGAGCTGTTCGAGATCAAGACCCGACGCGGGCAGATCGACCTGCTCGGTGAGGCGAACGGGCGCGAGGGTCGCGACCGGAAAGTCGCCCCTCATCAGCGTGGTTCCGTCGGCCAGCAGCATCGCGCGCTCGACGACGTTGCGCAGTTCACGGACGTTGCCGGGCCAGGCGTACGTTTTCAGCGCGTCCATGGCGCCTGGCTCCACGCCACGGACGCGTTTTCTGAACTCGCGATTGTAGGTATCGACGTAGTAGTTGACCAGCAGCGGGATGTCCGACGGTCGCGCGCGCAGCGGCGGCAGCTCAATCGGCAGCACATTGAGGCGGTAGTACAGATCTTCGCGGAAGCGCCCTTCCTTGACCTCGGTCTCGAGCTTGCGATTGGTCGCGGCGATCACGCGGACGTCCACGCGCATGTCAGCCGATCCGCCGACCCGCTTGAACGATTTCTCCTCGAGGAAGCGCAGGATCTTGGCCTGCAGGCCCGGCACCATCTCGCCGATCTCGTCGAGGAACACCGTGCCGCCGTCCGCGGATTCGAGCAGGCCCCGCTTCTGACGATCCGCGCCGGTGAACGCGCCGCGCTCGTGACCGAACAACTCGCTCTCGAGCAGCGCCTCGGGCAGCGCTGAGCACGTGATGTTCATGAACGGTTTCGACGCGCGATCGCTCGCGTAGTGAATCACTTTCGCGGCGAGATCCTTGCCGGTCCCGCTCTCCCCCGTCAGCAGCACCGTGGACGCCGGACTCCCCGCGATTTTCTGGAGCAGCGCGCGAATACTCATCATCACGTCGCTGTCGCCGACGATCCGGTCGAGACTGTACGGCCGCGCCTGCGACGCCCGCAGCGCGCGCACCTCGCGCCGCAGTTGCGTCGTCTCGAGCGCCTTGGCGACCAGCAGCGCGATCTCGTCCACGTTGAACGGCTTGTTGGCGTAGTGATACGCGCCGTGCTTCATCGCTTCGACGGCGTTGTCCACGCTGGAGTAGGCCGTGAGCAGGATGACCAGGGTGTCGGGATCGGATTCCTTGATCTGTTTCAGGACCGTCAGGCCATCGGCGTCCGGCAGCTTGAAGTCGAGCAGGACCAGATCCACGCCTTCCTTGTGCCGTTCGATCGCCTCCGCGGCGGTCGCCGCCTCGAGGACGCGGTACCCCTCCTGGCCGAGTCGATCGGTCAACGACCAGCGGATCAATGGCTCGTCGTCAACGACGAGGACGGACGCAGCATGCATGCGGCCTAGTATAGCGGCGCGCGAACCGAGGGCGACGACCCGCCAGGCGACACGCTGGTACTGTTCGCGCGCGAGACAAGGTCCACGACGTCGTGCATATCGAGCGGCTTGTTGACGACGCACACGGCTCCGAGCCGGAGGGCCTCGATCGCGATTTCTGGCGTGCCAAACGCGGTCATCAACACCACGCGGCTGCGTGGAGACACCGCGCGGATCGTCGCCAGCAGCGTCAGCGCGTTCGAGTCGGGCAGGCGGTAGTCGAGCAGGACGACGTCCACGGGACGCGCGCTCTGCGTGAGCGCCTCAACAGCTCCCCGGCCATCTCCCGCTTCAAGCACGCTGTATCCCTGTTCGCCCAGGGTCTCGGACAGCGACCAGCGGATCAGCGGCTCGTCGTCGACGATGAGCACGTTGATATTCGGGGAATTTTTCGGCATTGGCGGAAAATCTCGCATCGCGGTTTCGCTCGCCGGCGCCTGTAAACCGTTCTCCGTCAAGGCCGAATGAGCTAGCATAGCCACGACATCGTTGCTCTCTTCAAGACTCGGGCCACATGATCGACGCGTCCCACGTAAAGCTGCCTTCGTCCCCGCGCACCCATCGCCTGCTGCTTCCTGCCTCGGCCGGACTGGCGGTGGCGCTTCTCGCGGTGGATGCCGCGACGGTGGCTCTGCTTGAACCCGGCGCGCTTCACGTGTCGTGGCTGGTCTACGCCAACGCCGCAATCGCCCTGAGCGTGATCGCGACAACCGTCACGGCGATCGTGCGATCGCGCGAGGCGGTTCTCCGTCTCGAGGAACGGACGCGGGATTTCGCGGACATCAGCTACGCGCTCAGCCAGTCGGCGATCGTCGCGGTGACCGACACCCGCGGGATCATCAAATTCATCAACGACAAGTTCTGCGAGATCTCGAAGTACTCGCGCGAGGAGCTGCTCGGACAGGATCACCGGATTCTCAACTCGGGCTACCATCCACCGGAATTCATTCGCGCGTTGTGGACGACGATCGCTCAGGGGCGCACCTGGCGCGGCGAAATCCGCAACCGCGCGAAGGACGGATCGTTCTACTGGGTGGATACGACGATCGTGCCCTTCGTCGACGCGCGCGGGAAGCCGTATCAGTACATGGCGATCCGCTACGAGATCACCGACCGGAAGCGGTCCGAGAAACTGCTGCAGGAACAAGCCGCGCTGGCCCGACTTGGAGAAATGGCCGCGGTCGTCGCGCACGAGGTGAAGAACCCGATCGCTGGCATCCGCGGCGCGCTCCAGGTGATCTCGTCGCGCATGCCACAGGAGAATCGCGACCGCGCCGTCATGGGCGACATCATCACGCGCCTCGACGGTTTGAATAGCGTGGTCCAGGATCTGCTCGTCTTCGCGCGGCCGCGCGAGCTGCGCACGGAGCCGGTCGACCTCGCCGCGCTGCTGAACAGCACCATCGACCTGATCCGTCGCGATCCGATCTTTGCGACGATCGACGTCAGCGTCGCCGGAGCGAGCGGCGCCGTCGAGGCCGATCCCGCGCAGTGCCAGATGGTGTTTCACAACGTGCTGATCAACGCCGCGCAGGCGATGAACGGGCAGGGCCGCGTCAGCGTGGCCATCGAGACCGCCGACGGCCAATGCCGGATCTCGATTGCCGACGCCGGCCCGGGCATGCCGCCCGAGGTGCGGGAACACGCGTTCGAACCGTTCTTCACGACCAAGAGCCGCGGCACGGGCCTCGGACTGCCGCTCGCCAAGCGGATCGTCGACGCACACGGTGGACGCATCCAGATCGAGACGCCGCCGGAGGGCGGCACGGTGATCAGCATGGTGTTGCCCGCTTCGCAATAAACGCGCTGCCGGATGTCCGTCGATTCATCCGGCACACGACATGCTGTCGCGTCAGGCATGCGTGAATATGACGAGGACGAACGAAAATACTCCTGGATTGTGTACGCGATGTGCGCCCTGATGGTCGGCGGGCTGGCGGGATACGTCCTGGCGGTCGCGGGAACCCGCCCGGGCGAGGGTGTGCAGGTGCAGGCGGCGGCAACCTCGACGGCGACATCAGCGCCGCTGGTCGACGAGGGCGCACTGACCGCGTATCGCGACATTCTCGCGCACGATCCGAAGAACCTGACGGCCGCTGTGAACGCCGGCAATCTGCTGTACGACGGCCACCGGTACGTCGAGGCCATTCCGTTTTATCAGCAGGCGTTCGCGTTGAACGAGTCGGACGTCAACGTCAGCACCGACCTCGGCACCGCGTTGTGGTACGCGGGTCGTCCGGACGAAGCGCTGGCGCAATACGACCGCTCGTTGAAGATGGCTCCCACCCACTCGCAGACGCTCTTCAACGTCGGGATCGTGCGCGCCGATGGCAAGCACGACTATCCGGGCGCGGTGATGGCCTGGGAGCGACTGCTGGCCACGTCGCCGACCTACCAGAACGCTGCGAGCGTACGTGACCTGCTCGCCGATGCGCGGCGGAAATCGAATGTGGCGCAGGTGGATGGACCGCAACGATGACGTCGCCTAGGCCGTCAGGCGCTGCGGCACGATGACCGCCGCAGCGGTCGCCTGACGCCGGCCGTCGGCGACGCAGTCCGCAATCCCGCTTCCGCGAAATCCCGCCGCGCTGATGAACAACCCCGAGTGCGCCGAGAGGCGATCGTCGATCTGCGCCATCAATGCCAGGTGACCGACTTCCTGCTGCGCGTTCGCATGCGGCCAACGGTAGACGCGCGCCATGACCGGCTCGCCGCTGATGCCGAGCAGGCGGCCAACGTCGCGGTGCGCCCTGGCGACGATCGCGTCGGTCGACAGATCAATCGCACCCGGGTCACGAGCGCCTCCGAGGTATGCGCGCAGCAGCACGTGGTCCGCCGGCGCCCGCCCCTCCCACTTCGACGACACCCAGGTCACCGCACTGATGCTCATCCTCTCGGACCGCGGCACGACCACGCCGGCGCCGTTGAGAGGATTCTTCACGGCGCGCCTCGGATACGCGAGGGCCGCGGTGACCACCGACACCGATGGGATGCGCGCGCATGCGCCCGCCAGCGCGGGATCACACGCACGGATGATCGGTGCGGTGACGCGCGGCGGCGTCGCGAGCAGCACAGCGTCAGCCGTCATCGTTTTGCCCGCGTCGTAGTGCAGACGGAAGCCGCTGTGCCCGGTGGCCTCGATGCTGTCGACGCGCACCCCGGTCCGACACGACCCCGCCGGCAGCGCGGCAACCAGCGTCTCGACCATCTCGCGCAGACCGCCAAGCGGCGCGACAAACGGCGCGACAAACGCGCCCGTACGTCCACGCATGGCCGCGCGAAATCCACGGATCAGGCTGCCGTAGCGCCGCTCCATGTCGAGAAAACGCGGAAACAGCGCACGCATCGAGAGACGCTCCGCGTCGCCGCCGTGAATGCCTGCAAGCAGCGGGTCGGCCAGATACTCGACCGCCTCTCGGCCGAAGCGCCGCCCCATGAACGAGGCGATCGATTCGTCGTCGGCCGCTGGCTGTCCCGGCAGCGCGTACTCGGCCGCCATCCGCAACTTGCCGATCAGGGAGAACGCGCGCGTCGTGACAAACGGCGGCCAGTCGGTCGGGATGCCGAACACGGAGGCTTCCGGCAGCGAGCGCAGCCTGCCGCCGCGGACGAGAAATGTGCCGCGCGTCGCCTGTGGTCTGAGCCGGTGGCCAAGACCCAACTCGCGGCAAAGTTCGATCGCTGCCGGCTTCTGCGTGAGCAGCGCATCCGGACCGGCGTCGATGACGAACCCGTCGATGCGCTCAGTCTTGACCACACCACCGAGCGTCGGCGCAGCCTCGAGCAACAGAAATGGCACGCCGCGGCGGGCCAATTCGTAGGCCGCAGCGAGCCCGCTCATGCCGCCACCGACGATCACGACCGGTGCGCCGGGCATGGAGTCAGGCTTCCAACGCAAACAGCCGCACGAGAGCTTCGACGGCGATCGACGGCGACTCCCCGGCCAGCGCACGCTTCGGGCCGCCCGCAAGCGCGTCGACAACGTCGGTGGTGATCTGGTGGATGAACTGACGATCCGCTTCGGTCAGACCGCCGAGCTTTTTTTTCAGACGTTCGAGTTCGGTCTGACGGATGGCCTCGAACCGATCGTGCAGAGCCTGGCTCGCTGTGGATCCACTCATGACGCTGACAAACGCAAGTCCGATGCCGCAGCCATTTCCCTCGTGTTCCGGCTCGACGCGACGCATCTGCCGGATTTCCGGCAGATGCGGGTCACAGCGCCCGCCGCCGAAGCACACGGAACTCGGCGCCGGCCGTGAGCTGAACGGCGAGCGCCGGGAAGTCGTGGCACTGCACTTCTTCCCATTCTTCATCGAGCCCCATGATGGCGTTGGCCGACACCGCGACCTGATCGCGCGTCGCGCCGGGAAAACGCCGCAGGAGGATGGTTTCGAGTTTCTGTCGGTCGAGCATGACGCCCTCTCTATGACTGCTCGATATGGACGGTCATGCCGCCGACGAACATCGCGAACCCGAGCAGGCCGACCACGAGGCCGACGGGCAGCATGATCATCGTCACGCCGAGGCCGAGACCAAGCACCATGAGCGCGAAGCCGACGACGACGAATGCCGTGTGTTCGATAAGGCCCAGCAGGAAGCCGCCGATCGAACCGTGTGCGGGAACGTGTGTCATGACTCCCCTCCCTGTCCATACAACAGGCAAGCCGCGTGCCTGACTTTTCGCCGACGATCCGCCACAGGAATCGGATCGCGCGCAGGGCTGGCGGTAAATAGTCCGCGCGCGCTGGAAATATGTCGCGGGCGTGGGCGCTACGGCATCATGCACAGGGTTTCGACCGGCGTCGACGAGAGCCGGTCGCGCGTCG
>JAYVMG010000311.1:0-9426 GCA_043759095.1 Acidobacteriota bacterium
AGCACGCCGGTCACGCCGGGAGGCACCGCCAGCAGAATGAGCAGCGGGTCCATCGCCGATCTGAACTGTGCAACGAGGATCAGGTAGAGCAGCACGAGCGCGAGCATCAGGCCCATCCCGAAGCTCTGAAACGATGCCTGCATCCCCTGCACCATTCCGCGCGTTGCGACGCGGATGCCGGCAGGCAGCTTCGTCGCCGCGAGGACGCCGCGGATGCCCGCGGCGAGACGTCCTAAGTCTTCTCCCGCCGGGCTGACGTAGATGTCGATGACCCGCTGAATCTGGTAGTGATCGATTTCCGTTGGCGACCTCAACGGCGTGATCCGTGTGACGGCGTCGAGCTGTGTCGGCTCCTTCATGCGTCCGGAATGCAGCGGAATGCCGCGCAGATCGAGGAGGTTGCGAATCTGATTCTCGGGATACTGCACCGTCAACATGTAGTCATTGCCGCTTTTGGGATCCACCCAGTAACTTGGCGCGATCATCTGGTTCGACGTCAGCGCCGTGATGACGTTGTTGACCACCTCACGCTGATCGAGGCCAAGCTCGCCGGCGCGTTCGCGATCGATGTCGAGGCGCAACGAGGGATAGTCGACGTCCTGCGGGATGTAGACGTCGCTGACACCGGGAAGATGACGGATCTCGGTCGCCACGCCGCTCGCCGCGTCGAACACCGCCTCGATGTTCGACCCGCTCAACTGCACGTCGATCGGCGCCGGCAAACCCTGGTTGAGGACCGCGTCGGCCATCCCGCCTGACTGAAAGAAGGCGCTCAGGTACGGCAGCTCGCGCTGGATCGCCGTCCGCACACGCGCCATGTACTCGTAGCTGCCGATCCGGTGGTCCTCTTTGAGCGCCACCTGAATCGTGGAGGTGTGCGGCCCTGCGTTGCTCGTGTAGATGGACGAAAAGCCAGGAATCACGCCGATATTCGACACGATCAGATCGAGGTCGTGCGGATCGACAATGGATCGAATCAGCGTCTCCACCCGCGCGACGTCCTGCGCGCTCACCTCGATCCGCGTGCCCGACGGCGACTTCAGGTTCACGACGAACTGGCCGGCGTCGGTGCGCGGAAAGAAGGCGACGCCGAGCAGCGGGTAGAACATCAGGCTCGCGCAGAATATCGCTGTCATGACGACGAGCACCCGCCCTGGCCGCCGCAGTGCGCCGCGGACGCGACGTTCATACCAGACGAGCATCCGCTCGAAGCGGACGCCGAAGCCGGCATTGAACCGCTCCATCCAGCTTCGATGTGGACCAGCCCCGGCCGGCTCGTCTTCGCCCTCCGCCGGCGCCGCGTGGTGCGGCGCCCTGATCAGTTTCGCGCAGAACAGCGGGACCACCGTCATGGCGACGAAGTACGAGGCGAAGAGCGCCAGCACGACCGCCAGCGCCAGCGCCGAGAACAGGAACCGGCTGACGCCGTAGAGGAAGGTCACCGGCAAGAAGACTATGGAACTGGTCAGCGTCGCGGCCAGCACGGCGAGCGCCACCTCCTCTCCGCCTCTTTCCGCTGCGACCTCCGGCGACTCCCCCATCTCCATGTGGCGGAAGATGTTCTCCAGCACGATGACCGCGTTGTCGATGAGCCGTGAGAACACCAGCGCGAATCCGGCGAGAATCATCGTGTTGATCGAGCTGCCGCCCATGTAGAGCGCGATGATCGCCGCCAGGACGGACAGCGGAATCGACAGGAACACCGCCACGGTGGCGCGGAAGCTGCCCAGGAAGACGAGCACCATCAGGGCGGTCAGCGCCAGTCCGATCCCGCCCTCGTCGAGCAGCGTCTCGATCGCGCGCTTCACGAACAGCGACTGATCGAACACGACCTTCGGCGTCAGCGCCTTCGGCACGTCGACGAGCCGCCCGACGAGATCCTTCACGCCGTCCACCACCGCAATCGTGCTGGTGTCGCCTCCCTGCTTCATCACGGGCAGATACACCGACGGCTGGCCGTCGACGGTCACGATGTTGTTCTGGATCTGATGGCCATCCTCCGCGCGGCCGACGTCTCCCACCGTCACCGTCGAGCGGCCGACGGTCTTCAGCGGAATCCCGTTGATATCTGCAATCGTGCGGAACTGGCTGTTCGTGAAGATCGTGTAGTCGAGCGGCCCGATCTTCACATCGCCCGACGGCAGAATCAGGTTTGCGTTGTTCACCGCTCGCACGACGTCCATCGGGCTCATGTCGTACGCCTGGAGCTTCGCCGGATCGACGTACACCATGATCTGGCGGTACTTTCCGCCGAAGGGCGGCGGCACGGACGCGCCGAACACGCCCGCGAGCTGGTTCCTGACGGTGAACTGCCCGAGATCGCGCAGCTGCGTCTCGTTCAGCCCCTCGCCTTGCAGCGTGATCAGCGCCACCGGCAGACTCGAGGCGTCGAACTTCTGGACGATCGGCGGCAGCGTCCCAGGCGGCATCCGGCGGAGATCGGCCATCGCGAGATTCGAGATCTCGTTCACGTCGGAGTCGGCGTTGGTCCCGGGCTGGAAGAACACCTTGATGATGCTGACGCCGGGCAGCGAGCGCGACTCCATGTGATCGATGCCCGCGCCGAGCGTAAAGAACCGCTCGAAGCGGCCGGTGATGTCGGTCTCGATCTGTTCGGGCGGCATCCCGGTGTAGAACGTCGCCACCACGACCTCGGGGATGTTGATGTCCGGAAACAGATCCACCGGCATGCGCGCGAGGCTGGTCAGCCCGATCACGGCGGCGATCAACGACACGACGACGACGAAGTACGGGTTACGAATCGAGAAGCCGGACATCAGCGCGCCCCCTCGGTCGCCACCCTGGGCTCCATGACCTTTGGTGTAACGACGCTGCCGGCCTTCAGCTGCGCCCGGCTGCCAATGACGACGAGGTCGTCTGGGCTGAGGCCGCGGCGCACCTCCACTCGGTCCGGCGCCTCGAGGCCGACCGTAATCGAGCGCGCCTCGAGCGTGCCGTCGCGGCCCACCACGAGCACTGTCGTCTTGTCGTCCTTGCGATCGACGGCCTGCACCGGCGCAACGACGACGCCGCTCGTCTCGTCGGTCGTAATCGACGCGTACGCGTACATCCCTGGCACGAGCTCCAACTTCGGGTTCGCCACATCCACCTCGGTCTCCATCGTCCGGGTGTCGAGGTTGAGTTTTTCGGCGAAGCGGGCCACCTTGCCCTGGAACGTGCGGTCGAGCGCCTGCACCTTCACGTCGACGGGCGCGCCGACATGAATCCGCGAGACCGCCGACTCCGGGACCTGAATGATGAGGCGCAGCATCGTGTTCTGCGACAGGCGCACGACCGGCATCGCCTGGCTCTGCGACGAGGTGCCGGCCTGAATCATCGCGCCGGTGTCGGCGTAGCGATGCGTGATGACGCCGGCGAACGGCGCGGTGATTCGGGCGTACGCGAACAGCGTCTTCGTCTTGTTCTGGCCGGCCCGCGCCATCGCGAGTTGTTCCTGCGCCGCGGCGACCGCGGCCCTGGCCGTCGCCACTTGCGCCTCGGCGATGCGGTCGCGTCCCTGAGCCTCGTCGATATCCTGCTGCGCGACGAGATTCGGCCGCTGTTTCATGACGGCCGCCAGACGCGTCGATCCGAGGTGCGCTACCTCATGCACCGACTCGGTGCGCGCAAGATCCGCCTGCGCGCGATTCACCTCTTCGATGCTGCGCCTGACCGAGGCTTCGTCCGTGACCATGTCGTTCTGAAGCTCCGGCATCTCCAGCACCGCGAGCAATTGCCCGGCGCTGACGCGATCGCCGACGTCCACGTTGATCGACTTCACGTAGCCGGCGACCTTCGCATGCACCTCAATTTCCTGAAACGGCCGGAACTCCGCCGCCAGTGTCAGCGTCTGCGCAAGGTCTCCGCGCACGATCTTCGCCACCGAGACTGACGGGCGCTCCGTCGTCTCGGTCGCGGCGCGCGGCCGCGTGCATGCCCCTGTGCCGGCCGCGACGGCCGCCCCCACAACCACACCAATCATCGTCATTCTGTTCATCCGAGGTCCCTCACGAGCGTGCGCAGGCCGTCGATCGAAAACTGCGGCGACCGACAGAACGCGATGACATGTGCTTCTTTCGTCTGCATGCGCTCGACGGCGTCCGGGATCTGACCCACAATCGACGGCGGCACCGACAGCAGGCCGCCGCAGTCACCGAACAGGACGTCACCGGATGACACCGCGAGGCCGCAGACCTCCACCGATTGTCCGAAGTCGACGATGTGCGCGAACGCGTGGGACACCGAGATCCCGCTCGCAAAGAACTGAAACCCGATCCGGCTGACGGCGTCGAGGTCGCGGACCGATCCGTTGGTCGCATGCGCCACACAGCCAAGCGCCTTCAGAATGTGCGCATGGACGTCACCGACGAACGAACCCAGGCCGGGATGCTCATCAACGTCCTGGACGACGACGATGCGCGGTGCGGGCTGGCTCACGATGTAATTCCACCAGTCGGTCCGGTCGTGATAGCTGTGGCCAATGGGCGGCGGCGCCGAACAACGGATGCGCGCCGTCACGGCGTAGCCAATCACCGGCGTCTGTTGCGGAAACAGGCAACGCAGCCGTCCGTCCGCGAAGCCCTCATTGCGAAGCCGAAGATCAAACGTCTCGATGGCGTTCGCCACGGACGGCCCATCGAGCCGTTGGTACTGGTCGACCAGCTCAGGTGTCAGCACAGACACGGCGGCACACTCCTGTTCCGGCAGACGAGCCGGGTGTAACAAATCAGATCGGGAATTGGATTTCCGTCGCGGCCCGACGGACTACGCGAGGACTGGTGTGGGAGGTGCGCGGAGCGAACGAGGTGCGGAAAGGTGCGGCGAGCGGGGTAACGCCGTGTCCGATGACGGCGCGACCCGCGCAACCGGGATGGTCTCGAACGCGTTGACCGGAATCGGCGAGACGTTCGCGACGACCGTCGTGACGGTCATCTTTTTCGGCGGGCAGTCGATGTTCCTGAAGCTCGGCGCGCGAGAGGCCGTCTCGAGTTTCTGGCCCATCCGTGTGAGCGAAGGCACACACACCAGCACGAGCACGCTGAGCAACGCGAGCGCGCGAGCGGCGCGGCGTCTGGACGGGCGGTCGTGAAACACTGGCGTCACGGGATGAGATCTACTGTAGCGGGGCAAGCCGAAAGGAATCAAGAGTGCGCCCAGACACGGAGCATCGTCAGGATTCAATGCTGACGACGCGGGTGACCTCTTCGACGGTGGTCAACCCCTCGGTGAGAAGCCTCGCGGCGTAGCCTCTCAGATCGACCATTCCGTGGACCAGCGCCGCCGCGTGGATCTCTTCGGCCAACGCACCACGGCCGACCATCCCCCGGAGTTCGGCGTTCATTTTCATCACTTCGTAGATGCCGATGCGCCCTTTCAGCCCGCTGCCGCTGCAGGCGGCGCAACCGCGACCGCGGTAGAGCATCGTCCCCGCAGGCAGCCCGAAGAATTCGCACGTAGCCTGCTCGCCGGCGTACGGCTCCTTGCACGACTGGCACAGCCGCCGCGCGAGACGCTGGGCGATGACGCCGATCGTCGATGACGACACGAGGAACGGCTCGATGCCCATCTCCGTCAGCCGGGTGAACGCCACGGCGGCGCTGTTGGTATGGAGCGTCGTGAACACGAGGTGTCCGGTGAGCGCCGCTTCGACCGCCGTGTGTGCGGTCTCCTTGTCGCGCGTCTCGCCAACCAGCAGCACGTCCGGATCCTGCCGCAGGAACGCGCGCAGCACCGCTGCGAACGTCAGGCCGATGTCCGCCTTCACCTGAATCTGCGTCACGCCTGGCAGGTCGTATTCGATCGGATCTTCGGCCGTCGAAATGTTCACGCCGGGCTCGTTGATCTCGGCCAGCGCCGAATACAGCGTCGTCGTTTTGCCCGAGCCGGTCGGGCCCGTCACGTAGACGATGCCGTAGGGCTGCGCCACCATCGCGCGCACGAGCGCCAGCGACGGCGGGTGCGAGATCAGTTTGTCGAGACCGAGGTGCGTATTCGACTTATCGAGGATGCGCATCACCACCTTCTCGCCCCACTTGCCGGGCACGGTGGAGACGCGAAAGTCGATCGGCTTGGTGTCCATCGTCACGCTGATGCGGCCGTCCTGTGGCAGCCGCTTCTCGGCGATGTCGAGGCGGCTGAGGATCTTCAGCCGCGAGATCAGTCCGAGCTGCACGTTCTTCGGCAAACGCTGCACGACCCTGAGCACGCCGTCGATCCGGAACCGGATCGTGACGTCTCCCTCCATCGGCTCAATGTGAATGTCGCTCACGCCCTGTGTGATGGCGAGGCCGAGGATCGAGTTGGCGAGACGCACGATCGGCGCGTCCTCCGACGCGCTCATCAGGTCCTGCTTCGTCTCGGCGCCCGAGTCCTGATTGTCCGCGGCCAACTGCAGTTCGCGTACGAGATCGGACTGCAGCAGGTCGACGATCGCAGCGGCGCCGGCTTTCGTGTCGGCGGCTGCCGTCATGAACGCAGGCGGCCGGCCAGCCGGATGCGGAAGCGTGACGTCCGGCTTCGCCATGAGCGGCTCGTAGGTCGTGCTCATGAAGCGGCGAAAGTCGTCCTCGGTCACGATGACCGGCTCGATCATCACGCCTTTGAGCACCCGCCGGACATCGTCGAACGCGATCACGTTGTTCGGGTTGGTCATCGCGAGCGTGAGTCGGTTGTTGCAGAACGCGATCGGCACGGCCTGATGTTCCGTCACGATCGTCGCCGGAACGAGTTGGAGGACGCGCGGATCGATCCGCACGCGTGCGAGGTTGACGAAGCCGACGCCAGCGTGCTCGTTCGCGCGTTCGAGCCGCTCGGCGAACGCCGCCGCCATGCCCAGCGCGACCTCGGGATGTTCGTGCATGACGCGTTCGAAGTCCGGGCGCATCAACTTCGCGCAACTCGTCGGCTCGATCGCCACGACCGACGCCGCGCGCGGCTTCATCGTGAGCAGCGCCATCTCGCCGAACATCTGCCCTGGGCCCAGCTCAGACAACAGGAATTCCACGCCCGACTCTGGGTCCTTCCGGCGCACGGCCACGCGGCCGGAGAGGATCAGAAACGCGGCATCGCCGCCGCTCCCTTCGCGCACGATGACCGACTGGGGTACGAAGTCGCAGCGCTGCATGCGCTGCTCGAGCGCGGCGCACTCCGCAGGTTGGAGGCCGGCGAACAGCGGCACGGCGCTCAGCGAGGAAATCATGCCGGGGATTCTATCTCACGCGCGAGCGTGAGCCGCCGCTAGCCGCGCGCGTGCATGCGCTCGAGGCGGCGGGTCGCAAGCCGCGCGAGCAGCGAGCACATCAGCACGATCGACACCAGCACGAGCGCGCCGGCCCACGCCTGACGATGCCAGTCTTCGTATGGTCCGGTCGCGTAGGTATAGACCTGCACCGTCAGCGAAGAGATGGGCTCTTTGAGGCTGGTGGAGAAGAACCGGTTGTTGAACGCGGTAAAGATCAGCGGCGCCGTCTCTCCCGCGATGCGCGCCAGCGCCAGCACCACGCCGGTCACGATACCCGGCAACGCCGCCGGAAGAACGACGCTGAACACGGCGCGCGCCCGCGTCGCGCCTAGCGCCAACGCGCCCTCGCGCATCGTGCCCGGCACCAGCAGCAGCAGCTCCTCCGTCGTCCGCGCGATGATCGGGATCATCATGATCCCCAGCGCGAAGCCGCCGGCCAGCGCGCTGAACTGCTTGAACGGCAGCACCGCGACGACGTAGGCGAACAGCCCGATGACGATCGACGGCACGCCGTTGAGCGTGTCGGCGGCGAATCGCACGAGCGCGGCGAAGCGGGTGCCGGCGTACTCCGACATGTAGATGCCGCTGATGACGCCAATCGGAATGGCCATCGCGCCCGCCAGGCCGCTCAGCATCAGTGTGCCGACGATCGCGTTGGCCATGCCGCCGCCGGACTCGCCCACCGGGGTCGGCATGTGAGTGAAGAACGCGAGATTCAACGAGCGAACGCCCTGGCTGATAACGAAGGACAGCACCAGCGCCAGCGGAATCAACGCGAGCAGGACGGCGCCGGCGCAAAACGCGACAAAGAGCGACGAGATTACCTTGCGGCGGCCGGTCGGGGTCATCATGCCCTAGCCTCCGCCGGGACCGGCTCAGCGACGATCGTTTCCGTGCGCGCCATGCTCCAGATCAGCAGACGCGACAGCGAGTTGATAATCAGCGTGATGATGAACAGCACGAGGCCGATCTCGACCAGCGCGGAGAGATACAGGTCGTCTGCCGCCTCGGCGAACTCGTTCGCGACGACCGCGGCCATCGTGTACTGCGGCGCGAACAGTGACGCCGAGATCTTCGGGTTGTTGCCGATCACCATCGTCACGGCCATCGTTTCGCCGAGCGCCCGGCCGAGCGCCAGGAAACTCGCCGCGATGATCCCCGGACGCGCGTACGGCAACACCACAGAAAAGATCGTCTGCCAGCGCGTCGCGCCGAGTGCGAGCGCACCTTCTCGCTGCGAACGCGGCACCGATTGGCAGACGTCGAACGCGATGGCGGTGATGTACGGCAACACCATGATCGCGAGAATGATACCCGCCGCGAGTAGGCCATTGCCGCCCGTATTCGGTGCACCGAGCGCATCGAACACCTTCTGAATGAGCGGGGCGATGAAGAATAGCCCCCAGAATCCGAAGACGACGCTCGGGATGGCGGCGAGGAGTTCGACGAGGAACGCACCGACTTTGCGGATCCACGCCGGCGCGATTTCGGACAGATATGCCGCCGACGCGACACCGAGCGGAATCGCGATGGCGAGTGCAATGATTGCTGTGGCCACAGTGCCGAAAATGAACGAGAGCGCGCCGTAGATCGGCGTACCGCCGCCGGGCGGTTTCGGCACCCACGAACTACTCGTAAACAGTTGATATTCGCCCGCCTTCACGAGCACGGGATAGGCTTGAATCGTCAGAACTGCGATCAAGCCGATTACCGTCGTCAACACCGCGAACCCCGCCGCCCGCGTCAGGGCGTTGAACACCATTTCGGATGTTCGGGACGGCATTCGGGGAGGGCTTTCGGGGGACATTCACTGCCATCCGGGAGGGAGAATCCCACCGGGATGAACCCGGTGGCTCGTCGATCACTTCGCGACTTCGACCGCGTCGAGCTTCGCTTGAATCGCCTTCGCGAGTGCCTCCGGGAGTGGCGCGAAGTTCCGTGCTCGCGCGAACTTCTGACCCTCGGCACCGGTACACCATTTTAGGAAGTCGACGAGTGCTTTGCCCTTCGAGCCGCTCTGTTTCTGCGCGAGAATCGCGTAACTCATCGCCGCAATCGGGTAAACCCCATCGCCCGTCGCATCGGTCAGCGAATAGGTCAGGTCGTGTAAGTTGTACGGCGCTTCGGTCGGTTTCGTGCCAACGACCGCAGAAGCGGCGGCCGTGATGCTCGCCAGATCCGCGAGC
>JAYVMG010000312.1:0-3520 GCA_043759095.1 Acidobacteriota bacterium
GCCCGACGGCATACCGGCCTTCGCTGACCTTGAGGAGTGTGTCGAGGAGTTCCTTGTTCCGGGTCAGCACGTCGGACACGGCGTAGGTGTAGGCGAGCCGGTAGTACGCCTGCTTGACGCGTGCGACGATGCTGAG
This sequence comes from Acidobacteriota bacterium, assembly GCA_043759095.1. Taxonomy (GTDB): domain Bacteria; phylum Acidobacteriota; class Vicinamibacteria; order Vicinamibacterales; family CAVVIG01; genus CAVQFC01. The sequence continues at coordinate 137 of JAYVMG010000312.1, forward strand.
TCGCGCGGCCTCGATCTGCTGGAACACGGCGTCGGCCTCGCGCGACGCGATCGACGCCCGCAGGTCGCGCTTGCCGGGATAGGGCAGCTCCTGACTGACCATGACGCCGATGTTGGCGGTGGGCTCGGCGCCCAGACCCGCACCGGGCAATGGGTTGCCGCTCGCGTTGTAGCCAGCCGACACCATCGGATCCGGAAGACTCCGTTCCTGGACCGGCCGCTGGCGCGCGGCGTCGTGCCGCTTCTGCGCAGCGACGATCTCAGGGTTGCGCGCGAGCGCCTCGGCGACAACGTCGGCGAGACGCAGCCTAGCCGGCTCCTGCGCGTTCGCTGACGCGGCGAGCAACGTGGTGATCAGCAATCCCGAACATATCCGCATGGCGACCTCATCCGATTCCGACAAGGGACGGCCCGCGCATCCGCGCGCGATGGAGTCCTCGAGCCGTTCAAGAAAACGTGCGTGGAAGGTCGAAGAGGCAGGTCGCTAGACGAGAAGGGGGGCGAAACGCGTCGCGAGGGCTGGAAGGGAAATTGATGCGGGCGATGTATGGACGTGAAAGCGCGCCACAGAGGTGTCGGCAAACGTCCCAGCCGCCAGCTGGACTGGATGATGCGAGAGAGTCACTGTGAGTTGAACACGGGATTCTATCGGCCCGCCTTGATGTGATGCATCGTCGGCGTGACAGCAGCAATCCGCGATCTTCGGGGTGTCGGCACAGTCGTGCTGCGTCATGACGCACGCTTCGGGCTGGGCGGCCTGGACGATCAGAGTCGAACTGGCCGCCGCGACCAGAGCGCCGATGAGAGCGAACGCCGCGAGGTTGACTGATCGAGACGACACGATACTCGCCACGTAGCAAGGATCGCGCCACGCCTTCGCGCGTCGGTGAGCGGCAGCTTCAGTGGGTCGAACGGACCTGCCGCCAGGTGATTGCCGCAGGCACAGGCCACCTTGCCGGATATCCGGCAGGCCGCGCGTTTTCCAGGCCATGACTATTTGGGCGCTCCGCCGTTGGCTAGCAGTGTCGTGACCGAGCCCTTTTCCTTCGATCCCGGCTTGTCGCTCCAGTCGACGGTCGATCCATCCGCGAGATGTTCATGCACAGACGACTGATGATGTTGTTCGCATACTGAGTGCTCCTTCGCCTCGATGCGGACGCGTTACGAGACAAATCTTTACAAGAAGTGACGAGCGAGCCTGGCGTCGTATACTCGCGTGGTTCCCGCCACAGAGGGTCGCCATTTCCTTATGCCTTCCATGTTTGCGTGTCACCCGTATCGAACGTCAACGGTTACTGCTGTCATCGTGATTGGTCTCGCCGCGGCCGGTTGTGCGAAGACCGAGACGGCACAGGCCCGAGGCCGCGACACGGCGACGAAGGCCGTCCAGGTCGACAACGTCCGTGAACAAACGGTCAAGCGGGTGATCGAACTGGTCGGCACGCTCGCCGCCGTCGATCAGGTGATCATCTCCTCCGAGGCGGACGGCAAGGTGAGCCGCATCCTCGCCGACCTTGGCGATCCCGTGAAAGCCGGGCAGCCGCTGATCCAGGTCGATCGCGAGAAGCAGCAATACAACCTTGACCAGCAGCGCGCGACGCTCGAAAAGTCTCTGGCCCAGCTCGGCGCCTCAGACCCGCAACACCTGCCGGAGGCCGAGAAGACGCCCGACGTGCAGAAAGCCAGCGCCGATCTGGCGCAGGCGAAGCAGTCGTACGAGCGCGCGACCGCGCTCTTCACGCGCACGCTCGTCCCGCAGCAGACGCTGGACGATGCGGCGACTGCGCTGCAATCAAAGCAGGCCAGCTACGATCTGTCGCTGCAGAACGCGAAGAATCTTCGGGCCAGCATTCAGGCATCCGAAGCCAGCATGAAGCTCGCCGACCGGCAGCTGCGCGATACCGAGATTCGCGCGCCGTTTGACGGCTACGTCGAGAAGCGCCTCGTTAATCTGGGCGAACTGGTCAAGAGCCAGATGCCGGTGATGTCGGTCGTGCGCGTCGACCCGCTGAAAGTGGTCGCCGAGATCCCGGAGAAGATGGCGCCGTGGATCAAGGAAGGCCAGTCCGTGGAACTGCATGTCGACGCCTACCCGGACCGGACGTTTATGGGCAAGGTCTCGCGCATCAGCCCCGCGGTCAACACCGCGACCCGTGCGTTTCCATTCGAGGCGCTGGTGCCCAACAAGGACACCGTGCTCAAGCCCGGCACCTTCGCCCGTGTGCATATCGAAACCGGCAAAGTCGATCAGGTGCTGACGCTGCCGTTCGCCGCGCTGCAGTACCGCTACGGCGTGAACCGCGTGTTTGTCGTGAACGGCGACAAGGTATCCGCCCGTGAAACGCGCGTCGGCGATCGTCTCGGCGATCGGATTGAGATTCTCTCCGGCGTCAAGGCTGGCGAACCGGTTGTGGCCGGCGACGTCGACAAGCTGCTGGATGGCGTCAAGGTGACCTTCGGCGGCAAGAAGACTGCTGAGAAGTAGGGCTGAGGGCTGAGGGCTGAAAGCAATGCTGTCTGAACTGTGCGTCAAGCGTCCGGTGTTCGCCACGATGCTCGTGATGTCGTTCGTGGTGCTCGGCATCTTCTCGTTCCGCGATCTCGGAGTCGACCTCTTTCCGAAAGCCGACCCAGCGACGGTCAACGTGTCGCTGTCGCTGCCGGGCACGAGCCCCGACGAGATGGCGACGTCGGTGGTCGAGCCGATGGAGGAGACGCTCAGCGGTGTCGCTGGCATCGACGAGATTTCGGCGCGCATGAACGAGGGGACCGCGACGATCACTGTCCGGTTCGTGCTCGAGCGCGACATCAACGACGCCGCCAACGACGTGCGCGAGAAAGTGGCGAGCGCGATGAAGAACGTGCCGCCTCAGCTCCTGCCACCGGTGATCACCAAGGTCGATCCCGACTCCGATCCGGTGATGTCGATCGTCGTCTCGTCCGAGTCGATGAGCCTGCGCACCCTGACGGAGATCGCGGACAAACAGATCACGCGCGTGATTCAAACGGCCGACGGGGTGGGCCAGGTGAGCATGGGCGGCGGTCGCGCGCGCGAAGTGCATGTGGTCGTCGACGTCCAGAAACTGAACGCCTACGGTCTGTCGCTCACACAGGTGAGCGATGCGGTGGTCAACGAGAACGTCGAGATCCCTGGCGGCGCGGTGGAGCAGGGCAACGGCCAGATGCTTCTGCGCACGCTCGGCCGCATCGACGTCACCGAGGACTTCAACAAACTCGTCATCGCGACGAAGAACGGCACGCCGATTCGCGTGTCTGACGTCGGGTACGCGGAAGACACGTTCCAGCGGCCGACGACGGCGGCGTGGCTGAGCAACGGCACGCCAGCGGTGGTCCTCGACATCCGCCGGGCGATGGGCGAGAACAC
>JAYVMG010000313.1:0-3519 GCA_043759095.1 Acidobacteriota bacterium
CGTCTTCCGTGAACGTGAACGCCTTCCTCGACACCAGATCGACGACGCCGCGGAACGACTTCTCCTCACCGATCGGCAGCTGAATCGGGATCACCGATCGGCTGCACAACTCCCGCAGCGAGGTGAGCGTGCGCGAGAGGCTCGCGCGTTCGCGGTCCAGGCGATTGACCGCGACCACGCGCGGCAGGCCGCGCGCCTCAGCGGCCGCCCATACCTTCTCGGTCTGGACCATCACGCCGCCCACGGCATCGACGACCACCAGCGCGGCGTCGGCCACCGACAGTCCGGCCAGCGCATCGGCGAAGAAATTACCGACGCCAGGCGTGTCGATGAGGTTGATCTTCTGCTTGTTCCATTCGACGTACGCGAGGCTGGCCGACAAGGTGTGCTTGCGCGCGATTTCCTCTTCGTCGTAATCCGTGACGGTGGTGCCGTCATCGACCTTGCCGAAGCGATTGATGGTGCCGGAGTCTGAGAGGATGGCGGAGGTGAGCTGGGTTTTTCCGGAACCGCTGTGACCGACGAGAGCGACGTTTCTGATGCTGGCCGCGTCGTAGACCTTCATGTGCAGGTCCCCCTTCGGTGGAAGTACCCGGCATCATATTCAGAGATGTGCCCCCTCGCAAGGGCCGGCGGCGCCCGTCTACTCGTACCGCAGAGCTTCGATCGGATCAAGTCGCGAGGCCTTGAACGCCGGGTACATGCCGAAGAACAGGCCGACGGACGCGGAGAAGCCGATACCGATCGCGAACGACCACCACGGCAGCGAGATGGGGAAACCCGACACCGCGTGCACGCCCCAGCCGAGCCCGGCGCCAAGTGCCACGCCGATCAGTCCTCCGACCGAGGTGAGGAACGCGGCTTCCATCAGGAACTGAAACAGGATCTCCGCCCGCCGCGCACCGAGCGCCTTGCGCACGCCGATCTCGCGGGTCCGCTCCGTCACCGAAATCGACATGATCGCCATCACGCCGATGCCGCCGACCATCAGGGCGATCGAGGAGATGACGATCAGCGCGAGGAAGGTGCCCTGGCTGATCTGGTCCCAGAGCTTCAGGAACGAGTCCTGTGTCTGGAGATCGAAATCGTCCGGCTCGTCGAGTTTCAACCCATGCCGGCTCCGCATCACCCGCTGTACGTCGGCCATCGCGTCCGGCGTCGATACACCGTCGCGCGGCACCACAGAAATCTGAATCGGTAAAAAGCTGCCGCCGCCGCCCGGGCCGAAGCGAGTCGGCTTGAGGCCGTAGATCCGCTGGTACGCGGTCCACGGGATGACGACGAAGTCGTCCTGGCTCAGGTTGAAGCCGCCGGCGGCCGGCCGCTTGTCGAACACGCCGATCACCTCGAACCGCTCGGATCCGACGCGCACCATCTTGCCGATCGGGTCGATGCCCGCCGGCGCGAACAGCAGCTGGTACGCGGTGTTGCCGAGGACGACGACGTTCTTGCGGAACTGGACCTCGGTGCCGCCGAAGAAGCGCCCCGCGAACATCGGGATGCGCGTGCCTTCGGCGAAGTGTTCGCCGGTGCCGAAGACGATGATCGACTTCGTTTTCTGGTTGCGGTAGAAGACGCGCTGGAAGGCGGTGCCGGGGCCGCCGCCGCCGAGCTCGATGTCGACCGTCTGGAGCAGCGTCGCCTGTGCTTCCAAGGCGCGCGCGTCGGAGATCGTCAGGTTGGGGCGGCGCATCAGTTCTTTGAACTCGGCGCCGCCCGCGACGCTGCTGATTCCGAAACGCTGGACGGTGATCGTATTCGGGCCGAGCGCGGCGATCATGTCGCGCAGCGACTGATCGAACCCGCGGATCATCGACGTCATGCCGACGATCGATGTGATGCCGATGACCACGCCGAGCACGGTCAGCGCCGAGCGCAGCTTGTTGCCGCGGACGGTGTCGAACGCCATCACGATGACTTCCTTGATCAGTCCGCTTCTGATAGCCATAAGTCTCAAGTCTCAAGTCTCAAGTCTCAAATCTGAGCGCGTATGCACGTCAGACTTCCGACTTGAGACTTCAGACTTTCATTCCTTTCGTAGCGCCTCGATCGGATCGAGGGCTGCGGCCTGCATCGCGGGGTAAATCCCGAAAAAGAGTCCGACGAACGCGGTGATGGAGATGCCGAGCGCCACCGACCACAGCTCGACGGCGGCGGGGATCGGCGTGAACGACGCGATTGCGACCGCGATCCCGGCGCCGAGCATCGTCCCGATGATGCCGCCGAACACCGAGAGGACGATCGACTCGGTGAGCATCTGCGCCATGATGTCCGACCGCCGCGCGCCGAGCGCCTTGCGCAGGCCGATCTCGCGTGTCCGCTCGGTCACCACCATCAGCATGATGTTCATGATCACGATGCCGCCGACCACCAGCGACAACGCGACCACCCCGATCAGGACCGCGAAGATACCGTTGGTCGCCGAGTGGTAGATGTCGAGGATGGTGTCCGAGGTGAACAGACCGAAGTTGTCAGGCTGCTTCGGTTTCAGCCGGCGCGCGGTCCGCAGCGCCAGCGTCGCGTCGTTCATGGCGCCGGTGATCTGGGCCAGGTCGCGCGGCTTGACCGTGACCGAGAGCTGGCGGCGCGACCCGAAAATGATCTGGAACTGGCCGAGCGGAATCACCGCGAACTCGTCCTGCGAGCGACCGAGCAGCGTACCTTTCTTGGCGCTCACGCCGACCACCCGGAAGTGCACGCCGGCGATTTGGATCGTCTTCTCGAGCGGATCGACGCTCGATCCGAACAGGCGATCAGCGGTCTGCCAGCCGATCACCGCGACCGGCCGGACGGTTTCGACTTCAGTCGGGCTCATCAGCCGCCCGCGCTCGGCATCGAAGCTGGAGAAATCGATGTACTCCGACGTCACGCCCCGGATCTGCGTCTGGTCGATCGACTTGTCGCGGTAGGTGACCCGAGCTGAGCCCTGCGAGTCCACCATCACCGCTTCGACCAGATCGCTGTAGCGCCGGATCGCCTTGGCGTCCTGCAGTGTCATGCGCGGGTTGCCGCGGACCTTCTCGAACTCGTCGTCGCTGCGCGTGATCGGGAAGCGCTGGACGCTGAAGGAATCGGCGCCGGCCTGGTTGAGGATGGCCTGCTTCACCGAGGCGTTCAGCCCTTGAATCATCGACACCACGGCGATGATCGAGGTCACGGCCACGATGTTGCCGAGCACCGTCATGAACGACCGCAGCTTGGCCGACCAGATCGCGTCGAGCGCGATCATCGCCGATTCGAAGAGTTTGTTCACTTCTTCTTCGCGTTGTTGATCTTGACCAGGTCGCCGTCCGCCATGCCGCGCACGGAGTTGTAGGGTCCGGTGATCACCTGGTCGCCTGATTTGACGCCCGACAACACTTCGAAATACTTGTCGCCGGCGACGCCCATCTTGATCGGCACGAATTCGGCGTGGCCGTCGCGCACCGCGAAGACGCCCTCGACTTCCTTGCGCGTCTGGCCCGGCTTAAGGTCGCTGCTCGCGGTGGCCGCCGCCGGTTCGGCGGCGCGGCGCTTCTT
>JAYVMG010000314.1:0-3516 GCA_043759095.1 Acidobacteriota bacterium
CAGGACGAATGGCGACTCGGGGACCGCGAGGATCCGCAGCGGCAGGCCGACGAGCAACGCCTGGAGCGCGCCCGGAATTTCGCTTCGCGTCCAGACGACGTCCGGTCCGAAGAAGGGCCAGGCCCCAGTGGCGTGATAGCGGAAGCCGAGGAGAAAGATCTGGGTCTCGTCCTCGAAGAAAAATTCGGAGGAGAGTCCGAACAGCAGACGGAAGACGAAGCAGGCGCCCAGCAGCAGCGCGAAACGCCAGCGTTTCATGCGCTCCTATTGTGTCCGAGCCGCTTCACCCGATGTCGACAAACTTATCGGCCTCGGTGTCCCGGGCGCTGAGCATCAGGATCGCGCTGGCTGCGTTGATGCCTTGAGAGCGGAGGGCTCGGCAGAGCGTCATGCCGTCGAGGCCGGGTATCATAGTGTCCAGCACGATCAGATCGAACCGGTCGGTGCGGGCGCGCTCGAGCGCGAACGTCCCCTCGTCAACCTCTTCGATCTCGAAACCTGCTAACGTGAGAAGTGCGCAGTTGTTTTCGCGTCTAATGGTCAGAATGTTCGGACGAACGGCGCGCACAAGGCCAGATCGTTCGACGTCGCGTCATAAGGGTTCCATGAAGATTCGACTTGGGTTTGTATTTGCGGCTTCTCTCGCGGTGCTCACCGCTACGACGAACGCGCAGCAGACGGACACGGTCGCTTCCGGCGGCAAGTTGACGACGGTGCTGGCGGATCTCGCGAGGAGCGTCACGCAGGAAAGCGGCGCGGTCGCCGCGCAGCGCGCCACCGCGTCGGCCACGCTCACCACCGACATGCTGAAGGCCACCTCGGTGCGCGATGCGCTGCAGAGCCGGCGGCTGCGGCTGAACGCGAACAACGAGGTGCAGGTCTACATCCTGATGAGCGCGGTGACGGACGACACCGTCCTGCAGCTCACGGATGCGGGCGTCACGATCGAGATTACCGACGCCGCGCGACGCCGTGTGCAGGCGCACCTGTCGCCCTCGCGGCTGAATGCGGTGGCGCAGCTGGCTGTGGTCGATATGATTCGCCTGCCGACGTACGCGCGGTCGCGTGTCGGCAGCTTCAACACTGAAGGCGACGCGATTCTGAACGCGGACGCCGTTCGCGGCGCGTATGCGCTCGACGGTACCGGTGTCCGCGTCGGCGTCATTTCCGACGGCATCAAGGGCGTCTTCGCGACCACCGGCTGTACCGCGAATTGCGGCGGCGTCGACGGCGGCCCGATGGCCACTGCCGATCTGCCGCTCTCCGCGGGTGTGCGCAATGCGGCAGGCGTCCTCGTCGGCAGCAGCGGCGGCATCGTCGCGCGTTCGTTCAACGCGAACAACGACCTCGAAGGACTGCCGCCCGTCACGACACCCGCGTGCGCATTTGCCGGCGCCGGCGCGGAGGGCACGGCGCTGCTCGAGATCGTGCATGACCTCGCGCCTCGCGCGAAGCTGACGTTCGCCAACGGCGACACCGATCTGGCGTTCAACAACGCGGTGAACTTCCTGGCGGCGTCCAACGACGTCGTGCTCGACGATATTGGTTTCTACGGCGAGCCGTACGACGGCACGAGCAACGTGTCGAAGAACACGGCCGCCGCGCTCAATAATCCCGCGTGGCCGATTCGCGCGTATTTCACGTCGGTCGGTAACGACGCAGACGACCACTACTACGGCGCGTACGCGGACTCCGGTGTTGACGGCGCCACGATCTCGGGCATCACGACGCCGGGTCGGCTGCACCTGTTCCAGCGGACGGCGGACACGACCGACGTCCTCAATCTTGGCGCGCAGCCGTACAACGTGATCGCGCTGCCGCAGAACGGCGAGGCCGCGATCTTCCTGTCGTGGAACGATCCGTTTGGCGGGTCGAGCAACAACTACGACATGTACCTTGTGCAGCAGAGCACCGGAAAAGTCGTGGCGAGCAGCACCGACGTTCAGAACGGGCGGCAGGATCCGGTCGAGGTGATCGGCTACGTGAACCGCGGCGCGGCGGATCGTTTTCTGATCGTCGTGCAGAATGTGCGCGGCGCCGCGCAGCCGAGGAACCTGAACATCTTCTCGCTGCGGCCGGAATGCGCGGCCGGCGGACCGCTCGTGCTGGCGCCGCCGAACCACGCGCGCCATAACTACAACACCGCCACGCGCAGCGTGTCGGCGCAGAGTGACGCCGGCGGCTCGCCCGTCAGCGTCGTCTCGGTCGGCGCAATTTGCTCGGCGTCAGCGGCGGCGGCGGGTGCGTTCTCGGCGTCGGTGCCCAACGAGTCGTGCCTCGATACCTCGCACCGCACGGCGGAGTTCTTCAGCAGCCGCGGTCCGACGCTCGACGGCCGCATCAAGCCCGACATCGCGGCCGTTGATGGCGTCTCGATCTCGGGAGCGGGTTCGTTTCCGGCGCCGTTCTTCGGCACGTCGGCGGCTTCGCCGCATCTGGGTGGTATTGCCGCGCTCGTGCTGCAGAGCGCGCCGTGCCTGCTGAACCGATCGACCAGCACCATCGCGGCCGACAGCGCGCGCGGCACGCTGCGCAACCTGATTCTCGGGCACTCGGCGTCGGTCAGCGCGACGACCCCGGACAACGTCTTTGGTGTGGGTCGCGCCGACGCGCTGGGCGCCATCTACGCGACGCTGCCGGTCTGGAAAGGGAAGACCGCCACGCTGACGCTGGACGCCAACAGCACCTTCGGCGCAAGCCTGACGGCCGATCAGCTCGGGTTCGTCGATCCCAACGCCTGCGGCCTCAAGAGCGTGAACTGGACCGGCGGCTGTGGCGCCGCGCCGGGCACGGCGATGACCTGTGGGTTTGGCGCGAACGCCGTGTCCGTGGCGGCCAGCAACAACGGCTTCGCGTATTCGCCATTCGTCGACATGCAAATCACTGTCACCGACTTCGCGATCACGGTGGACCCAAACGCGGCAACCGTGTCGGCTGGTGGGACGAGCCGACACGTCGTCACCGTCTCGCCGCAGGGCGGGGCGTACAACAGCGTGGTGACGCTCAGTTGCGCGAGCGGCAATCTGCCGCCGCAGACGACCTGCACGTTCAATCCGCCCACTGTGATCCCAGGCGCCAAGGGCGCCAGTTCCACGCTGACGATCTCGACTGTGTCCAACGCGCTGACGGCGGCATCGACGGCCCGACGCGCACGCCCCGCGGCGACGTTCACGACGCAGGCCGCCGGCATCGCGCTATTTCCGGCGGCGCTGACGTTCGGCACGCAGACGATCAACACCACGGCGCCGTCGCAGCTGGTGTACCTGACCAACACCGGCGCCGACGCACTCACGATCACGAGCATCACCACGAGCGGCGATTTCAGCGGCGTCAACAACTGCGGCGGGTCGGTGAACTCGGGTGCGAACTGCGCCGTGTCCATCAACTTCACGCCGACGGCTGCGGGCACGAGGACCGGGTCGCTGTCGATCGTCGACAGCGCGACCGGCAGCCCGCACGTGATCGCGCTCACCGGCGCCGGCCAGACGGCTTCGACGACGACGAGCGGCACTCCGG
>JAYVMG010000315.1:0-9381 GCA_043759095.1 Acidobacteriota bacterium
AAGATGCCGGCGCTCGACATGGTTCGCGCGGGCGAACGCTTCTACACCTCGCTCGGCTTCGCGCCCCTGCCGAAGACGTTCTTCGAACGCTCGCTGTTCGTCCGGCCGAAGGACCGCGAGGTCGTGTGTCACGCGAGCGCGTGGGATATCGACTACGCGGAAGACATCCGCATCAAGATGTGCATCGAGCCGACGGCGGAGGATTTCAGCGCCATCCACCACGAGCTCGGGCACAACTTCTACCAGCGCGCCTACAAGGATCTGCCGGTGCTGTTCCGCGACAGCGCGAACGACGGTTTCCACGAGGCGATTGGCGACACGATCGCGCTCTCCGTCACGCCGGAATATCTCGTGAAGATCGGCCTGCTCGACAAGGCGCCAGACACGTCGCGCGACATCGGCCTGCTGATGAACAAGGCGCTCGAGAAGATCGCCTTCCTGCCGTTCGGGCTCCTGATTGATCAGTGGCGCTGGAAAGTGTTCTCCGGCGAGATTACGCCCGCGCAGTACAACAAGGCGTGGTGGGACTTGAAGCTGAAGTACCAAGGCGTGGCGCCCTCGTCTGCGCGCGGCGAGGAGTTCTTCGATCCGGGCGCGAAGTATCACGTGCCGGACAACACGCCGTACACGCGCTACTTCCTCGCCGACATCCTGCAGTTCCAGTTTCACCGCGCGCTGTCGAAGACGGCCGGCTGCACGCTGCCGCTGAACCGCTGCTCGACGTACGAGAGCAAGGCGGCCGGCGAGCGGTTGAACACGATGCTGGCGATGGGCCAGTCGCGTCCGTGGCCGGAAGCGCTCGAAGCGCTCACCGGATCGAAGCGGATGGATGCGACGGCCATCCTCGACTACTTTGCGCCTCTCTCACATTGGCTGGATCAGCGACTCGCGGGCAAGCCTGTCGGGTGGTAAGGTGAAATGACCGTGATCCGGATCGCCTCCGCCCTCATCGGCGTGTTCCTGGCGCTCGGCGCGGCGTCGGCCGAGAACGATCTCGACGCGTTCATGCGCCAGGTTGTCGCCAGACGCGATGACAACTGGAAGAAGCTGCAGCAGTACGTCCTCGACGAGCGCGAGCACCTGGAGCTGCGTGGACCGTCGCGGATCCCGGTGTGGGGCGAGCGCCGCGAATACACGTGGTACATCCGCGAGGGGTTCTTCATCCGGAGCCCGCTGAAGATCAACGGCGTCACGGTCGGCGAGACGGACCGGCGGAAGTTCGAGACCGACTACCTGAAAGAGCAGCAGCGCCGCGATCGACGCGGCCGGGGTGATGGACCCGTTGAGGCGGACGAAGCGCCGCACGACGCGGCCGACGTCGGCGGCCTGATCCAGCAGACGAGAGAACCGCAGTTCATTTCATCGGCGTATTTCCTGCGATTCAAGTTCGAAGAAGGCAAGTACGCGCTGGTGGGCCGCGAGACCGTCGACGGCCGCGACGTGCTGCGCATCGAGTACTACCCGGCGCGAATGTTCACGGGCAGCGACCGTACGCGCGGCCGCGGGCGGGGACGCGCACAATCGGCCGACGACAAGGCGCGCGATGCCGAAGTGCAACGGTTGATGAACAAAGTCGCGCTTGTCACGTTGTGGGTCGAACCGAAGGCGCATCAGATCGTGAAGTACACGTTCGACAACGTCGGCTTCGACTTCCTGCCCGCGCAGTGGCTCGTCCACATCAGCGACGCGAAGGCGACAATGACGGTGGGCCAGCCGTTTCCGGATGTGTGGCTGCCCTCCACGCTCGAGATTAACCTCGCGCTGACGGCGGCGTTCGGCCAGCTCGACTTTCAGTACGGCCTCGAATACCACGACTACCGCCAGCCAGACGTCACCAGTAAAGTCGGCATCAAGTAAAAATGGCGACGATCGTTGTCGCGCTGTTCCTCGCGTCGGCGGGCATAGCGCAGCCCTTGCAGTGCTGCGATCGCACGACTGAAGGTCGTGCGCGACAAGAATGCATCGCCACGATCCAGGTGCAAGGCAACACCGCAACGCCTGACGCCGAGGTACTGCGCCTCGCGGACGTGCACGTCGGCATGCCGATCGATGCGGCAGTGATCGACGCGGTGGCAGGGCGACTGCGCGCGGCGAAGCGATTCGAACGCGTCGACGTCCGCAAGCGGTTTGCGTCCATCGACGACCCCTCACAGATCGCCCTCGTGATCATCGTCGACGAGGGGCCGGTGAAAATCGTCTTGACTGGCGATCCCGATCACCCCACGAAAGTTGTCCGCAAGAGTCTGCCGAATATCCTGTTCCTGCCGATCTTCTCGCGCGAGGACGGCTACGGCTTCACCTACGGCGTGCGCCTCACGCTGCCCGATCCGAAATGGATGGGCAAACGCAGCCGCATCACGTTTCCGGTGACGTGGGGCGGCGCGAAACAGGCCGCGGTGGATCTCGAGAAGCGTATCGAGGGCGGCGTCATCGATCGTATAACCGCCGGCGTCTCGATCTCACGCCGCAAGAATCCGGCATTCGAGCAAGACGATGACCGGGCGCGGCTGTTCGTGCGCGGCGAGCACGAGTTTGGACGCTCGCTGCGCATGGGCGCGACAGGTGGCTGGCAACGCGCGTCGTTCGAGGGCGTCTCCGATCAGTTCGCGCAGATCGGCGGTGACGTGATTTACGACACGCGCGTGGACCCGGTGCTTGCGCGCAATGCGGTGTACGGACGCGCGTCGTTGGAGCACCTGAGTTTCGGCAACGGCCCCCTTGGCGCGCCGGCACAGTTCGGCGGGTACTCGGGCTATCAGGGATCAGCGAATCGCACCGAACTCGACGGCCGCGGATATCTCGGGCTTGTCGGCCAGGCGGTGCTGGCTGGACGCATTCAGCGCATGGATTCGGATCGGCCGCTGCCACCGTACATGCAGCCGGAGCTTGGTGGCCTCAGCAACCTTCGTGGCTTCGCCGCCGGCAGTGCGGTAGGCGACACGCTGGTGGCGATGTCGGCGGAAGTGGTGTTGCCGCTGACCTCGCCGCTAAAGATCGCCAAGTTCGGAGTCACGACGTTCGTGGACCGCGGCGCGATCTACAACAAGGGCGACCACTTCAGCGACCAGTCCCTGAAGACCGGGTACGGCGGAAGCGTCTGGTTCGCGGCCGCGTTCTTCCGGCTGAACATCGCCATCGCGCACGGCGCCGGCGCAACCACGCGCGTCCACGTCGGCGGGAATGTGACCTTCTAGGAAGTGAGAACTGAGAAGTTAGAACTGGGAACTTGGACGTGAGAACTCTGACCGCGGCACTGCTTGTGGCCGGGGTGGCGCTCGAGGCGCAGGCGCCGTCTCAGCAACCGGCGCAGCCGCCGACGTTTCGCGCCGAGGCGAACGTGGTGCGCGTGGACGTCACGGTTGTCGACCGCCGCGGTGAGCCCGCCACGACACTCACCGCAGAGGACTTCACCGTCGAGGAAGACGGTGCTCCGCAGGCGGTGACGTCGTTCAAGTTTGTCTCCTCCGACGGGCGTCCGGTCGCAGGGGACGAGAACTCGCTGGCGATTCGATCGCCGGAGCACGCGGCCGCTGAAGCCGCGCGCGACGAGGTGCGCGTCTTCATCATTTTCTGGGACGAGTACCACATCGGACGGATGGCGGAGGCGATCAAGGGCCGCAAAGCGATCGCGGACTTCGTCTCGTCGGCGTTCGGCCCCACCGACCTCGTCGCATTGATGGACCCGCTGCTGCCAGTGGACGCGCTGCGCTTCACGCGCGATCGCGCCGTACTCGCCGAGAAAGCGCGCAAGCTCGAAGGGCGCTTCGGGATCTATTCGCCCACGCGCAGCGCCGCCGAAGACGCGATGGTCATGCGCCAGGACGCGGCACGGGTGCGCTCCGAGGTCACGATCTCCGCGCTGAAGTCCGCGGCGGTGCATCTGGGCAGCCTGAAAGAAGGGCGCAAGTCGATCATCTTCGTCAGCGAAGGATTGACCGGCCTCACCCTGGACGACTATTCCCTGATCCAGGAACTGACCGACACCGCGAACAACAACAACACCGCGATCTACACGGTGGATCCGTCCGGGCTCAATGGCGGCAGCGCCGACATCCTGCGCACGCTGGCGGAGCGGACGGGCGGCGCCGCGTTCGTGAACACCAACGCGCCGGAGAAAGGTCTGCGGCAGGTCGTCAAGGAGGCCAGCGCGTTCTACCTGCTCGGCTACTCGTCCGCCCGCAATCCGCAGGACGGCCGGTTCCACACGATCAGCGTCAAGGTGAAGCGATCGGGCCTGGACGTCCGCGCGCGAAAAGGCTACTGGGCGCCCAACCTCACCGACCTCGAACGCGCGCGAACAGACGCCGCGGCCGCAGACGCCGTGCCGCCGGACGTGACGAGCGCCGTGGCCGTGCTGTCGACTGCGCGCGCCGAGCGGCTGTTCAACGTGTGGGCGGGCGCGGCGGGCGATGCCGATCGGCAGGCCAAGGTGACAGTCGCGTGGACGCCGCGGCTACCGACCAGCCACTCGCTCGTCTCGGGATGGACCGTGTCGATCATCGTGAAAGACACCAGCGGCGAGCGCGCGTTCGACGCCCCGCTGGGCGCTGGCGGACTCTCATTTCCGGCGCCGCCAGGTGCAGCACAGCTACGCACGATCGTGAGCGATGCAAAGGGCGATACGGTCGACGAAGACCGGCGATCGATCAGCGTTCCTGATTTTTCCGCGGCCGACCTCGGAATCAGCACGCCGGTGCTTCTGCGCGCCAGGACCGTCGCCGAGGCGAGGACGCTCGCCACAGCGCGGCAACCGATGCCGTTCGCGGGGCGCGAGTTCGTCCGCACCGATCGCCTGTTCATACGCTTTACGCTACACGGCGCGGACGCGGCGGATGCAATCGTTTCGGCGCACCTGAGCGGCAAAGCGGGAGCCGCGCTGCTGACGCTGCCGGTCGCGAAGATGCCGGGGGACGAGGGATATCAGATCGACCTCCCGCTCGCCTCAATCGCGCGCGGCGACTACCTGATTTCAATAGCCGCCGCGAGCGGCGAAGAACACACGCGGGCATTGGTCCCGCTGCGCGTTCTTCCGCTTTAGCGCTACTTCTTCGGACCGATCATGAGGAAGTCGGCGACCCTGTTCACGCCTTCAACTTTCTTGGCCTGCTCGACCGCGCGCGCGCGGCCTGCGCCGGTCATCACCGTGCCCCGCAGCGTCACCACGTGATCAGCCGTGTCGACGTTGATGTCGCTGCCCTTCAGCAGATCTTCGCCGATGAACTTGGACTTCACGCGCGTGGTGATCCAGGCATCGGTGATCACTTCGCCGGTCTTGCTGAGGCCTTCCTTCGTCTTGTCGGCGACCTTCCCGGCGACCTCTTTCGTCTTGTCAGCGACCTTCTCGGCGCCCTCTTTCGTCCGCGAAGTCAGCGTGCCCTTGGCCGAGGGATCCACCACGATCTGATTGTCGACCCGGAGTACACCGGGAATGGTCGCCAGCTGCGTCGCCCGCCGCCGTTCGGCATCCGTCGCCACCGCGCCTGACAGCGTCGCGACGCCGACGTCGACCGACACGTGGATACCGTACTTCTTGATCGAGGAACTCTCGATCCGCTTTTCGATGCGCTCGCCCAGCCGGTGATCGCCCGCCGGCGCGGCTGAGGTTTGCAGCGCGGCAGCCTGCGACACGACTGGAATGGCGACAAGCGCCGCAACCACGAACATCCGTCCGAATACAGCCTTCATATCAACTCCTTCACGGTCGAGGTAACCGTGCTGGAGAGGTGTGATGCAAACGCGTGACCACATCCGCAGTCACGCATGAGCTTCGCGTTGTTACGGCCAAGAAGAATATAGTTTGGGCGAGATGAAATCGTGGCTGTCCGTCGGTGCCCTTCTTACCGCGCTCGCCCTGCCGCTTGCCGCGCAGGATCGTCTGAAAACCATGACGGGCTACGAGGCCGCGCAGCGCGTGACGCGCGAAGGCCCAACCGCCATCACCGGCGGCATCAGCAACGTGACGTGGCTCGACGACGGCCGGGCATTTGATTACGCGCGCGACGGCAAGCGCTTCCGCTACGACGTGTCGCTCCGACGCGCGTCCGAGATCGTCGATTCGCCCGCGGGCGACGCGGGCCGCGGAGGCCAAGGGCCCGGATTCAACGCCGGCGGACCGGATCGCGGACGGCAGTTCGAGTCGGCGACTTCGCGTGACGGCTCGCTGAAGGCGTTCTACAAGGATCGCAACGTCTGGCTGAGCGCGGCGGACGACAGCAACCCTCGCGCCATCACCACCGACGGCAGTGTCGCCAACCGGATCAAATACGGCACCGCCAGCTGGGTGTACGGCGAGGAACTGAGTCAGCGGACCGCGATGTGGTGGTCGCCGGATAGCACCAAGGTGGCGTACTACCGGTTCGACGAGCGCGAGGTGCCCGACTACTTCGTCACGCTCAAGCAGACCGCCGTGCAGGACACGCTCGATACCGAGGCATTCCCCACGGCTGGTTCGCCGAATCCCGCGGTCGAACTGTACGTCTACGACGTGGCGACCAAGCGGTCCGTGCGCATCGATGTCCGCGATGGCAAGCCGTTCGACAACTCGTCTGTCGGCCACTACGTGTACCGCGTCTCGTGGTCAGCAGACGGCCGCGAACTGATCTTCCTGCGCACGAATCGCCGCCAGAACGTGATGGAGGTGACGGCCGCCAATCCCGCCACCGGCGTGTGCCGCGTCGTATTGCGTGAAGAATGGCCGACCGGCTGGCTCGTCGCCGAACCGCGCATGGTGTTTCTCGCCGACGGCAGGCGCTTCATCTGGGAGTCGCAGCGCAACGGCTGGAATAATTTCTACCTCTACGATCTCAGCGGCCGGCTGATCGCACCGCTGACTTCGTCTGCCTCATTTGAAGCAGACAGGCTGATCAAGATCGACGAGAAGGCCAACGTCCTGTTCTACACCGCGCGCGACGGTGACAACCCGCTAAAACTCCAGCTGCACCGCGTGGGGCTGGATG
The DNA here is from genome assembly GCA_043759095.1 of Acidobacteriota bacterium. GTDB lineage: Bacteria > Acidobacteriota > Vicinamibacteria > Vicinamibacterales > CAVVIG01 > CAVQFC01. The sequence continues at coordinate 6,957 of JAYVMG010000315.1, forward strand.
GCACGGGCGACCGCCGTCTCACCGATCCGGTGTTTCACCACACGATCGGCGGCTGCATCGAGAACCTCGGATCGCGTCCGGAGCGGCAGAGCGCGGCGGGCCGTTGCAGCATCGCTCCCAACAACGCGCAGTTCGTCGATGTCTATCAAACACACGACACGCCATCGGCCACGCGTCTCGTCGATGCAGCGGACGGCCGCGTCATCGCCGACATCGCGAAGAGCGACGCGTCTCGGCTCGCGGCGATGGGGATCAGACACTCGGATCTGTTCACGTACATGGCCGCTGACGGCACGACGACGCTGCGGGGGATTCTTCAGTTTCCGTCGAACTTCGATCCGGCGAAGACGTACCCGACGCTCGTCTCGGTGTATGGCGGCCCCGAGTTCGACGCGATCACCGCGCGCGAAACGTTCGTCGGGCCGAACCCGCTCGCCGAGTACGGCTTCCTGATCCTGAGCCTCGACTCGCGCGCCGTGCCGGGCCTCGGCAAGCGCACACTCGACGCGATCTACCAGAAGCTCGGACAGGTCGAGATCGACGACATGGCGGAAGGCGTGAAAGCGCTGTGGGGCCGGCCGTACTTCGACAAGAACCGCGTCGGCATCTTTGGCTCGTCGTACGGCGGTTACACGTCCGTGATGGAACTGCTCCGACACCCCGAGGTGTTCGCCGCCGCGGCGGCGTCGTCACCACCGACCGACTGGCGCAACTACGACACCGCCTACACGGAACGCTACATGTGGATCCCGCAGGAGAATCGGGCGGGCTACGACGCCGGCAGCGCCATGACCTACGCGAAGGACCTCAAAGGGCGGCTGATGATCTACTACGGCACGGCGGACAATAACGTCCACCCATCGAACGCGCTGCAGTTGATCAAGGCGCTCCAGGACGCCGGCAAAAGCTTCGATGTCCAGATCGGCCCCGACCGCGGACACAGCGCGATGAATCAGGATCGGATGATGGAGTTCTTCATCGACGCCCTACGCCCCAGCCCCTAGCCCAGAGCCCCCAGCCCCTTCTTCAGCTCCAGCTTCGCGATCGCCTCACGGTGGACTTCGTCTGGTCCGTCCGCCAGGCGAATCGTGCGCGCGTGCGCCCACATTGCGGCCAGCGGAAAATCGTCGCAGACACCGGCGGCGCCGTGGGCCTGAATCGCGCGGTCGAGCACGGCCAGCGTCATTCGCGGCACCACGACCTTGACCATCGCGAGTTCGCCGCGGGCGGTCTTGTTCCCCACCGTGTCCATCAGGTGCGCGGCGTTCATCGTCAGCAGACGCGCCTGCTCGATCTCCATGCGCGACTCGGCGATGTCGGCGCGAATCGTCCCCTGCTCCGCCAGCGTCTTGCCGAACGCGATCCGTTTCTGCACACGCGCACACATCAGCTCGAGCGCGCGTTCAGCGACGCCGATGAGCCGCATGCAGTGATGAATGCGGCCCGGACCGAGCCGGCCCTGCGCGATCTCGAAGCCGCGCCCCTCGCCGAGCAGCATGTTCGACGCCGGCACGCGAACGTTGTCGAACGTCACTTCCCCATGCCCGTGAGGCGCATCGTCGTATCCGTACACCGGCAGCATGCGGCGAATCACGACGCCGGGCGCGTCCATCGGCACGAGGATCATGGACTGCTGCTTGTGTTTTTCGGCATTGGGATCCGACTTCCCCATGAAGATCGCGACCTTGCAGCGCGGATCGCCGGCACCGGACGTCCACCACTTCCGGCCGTTCAGCACGTAGCCGGCGCCGACGCGATCGATGCGCGACTGAATGTTCGTCGCGTCGGACGAGGCGACGTCCGGCTCGGTCATCGCGAAGCACGACCGGATCTTTCCGGCGAGCAGCGGATCGAGCCACAGCGCGCGCTGCGCGTCGCTGCCGTAGCGGACGAGCACTTCCATGTTGCCCGTGTCTGGCGCCGAGCAGTTGAACACCTCGGGACCGAAGCCGGGCACGCGACCCATGATCTCGCACAGCGGCGCGTACTCGACGTTCGTCAATCCCGCGCCGTAGGCGCTCTCTGGCAGGAAGAGATTCCACAATCCGGCGGCCCGCGCCTTCGGTTTCAGCTCTTCGACAATCGCCGTCGGCTGCCAGCGGTCGCCGTCGGCAATCTGCCGGTGGAACGTCCCCTCGTTCGGGTAGACGTGCTCGTGCATGAACGCGGTCAGACGCCGCTGCAGGTCGACGACTTTGTCGGAGTGCTCAAAGCGCATGGCGCGCATGATAGCCTTTTCTCCATGGAACAGGACGTCCGGGACGTTCGGCCCGGCGAACAGCTCGACTGGGCGCGGCTCGGCGCGTGGCTGCGCGAACGGCTGCCCGCGTGCGGAGTGCCCGGGCTGGACGCCAGCCGCGAGCCCGCGGTCGCACAATTTCCGGGCGGTCACTCGAACCTGACGTATCTCGTGCGGTTCGGCGAC
>JAYVMG010000316.1:0-3510 GCA_043759095.1 Acidobacteriota bacterium
CGCAGTACGCCATAGGATACTGATTCAAGAATAATATATGATGAAGCATTGCTGTTTTTAGAGTCGGATGGGCGCGCAATAGTGTCGAAGATGTTTACACACTACACCGTTATCCGATACTGGGAAGACATAACAAACTGTTATTATTGTAATTTATAAATTGGCATACGGATTGCTCATAATATTGCCACATACATGCCTGCGCTGCATGGTGTGATAACAGTAGTAACTTAAAAACTTTTTCTGAGGAGTCTATTCATGAATATGAAAAAAACCGCAATCGCTTCCGGTATTGTGCTGGCCCTGAGTATGGGGGCAACGGCCGCCAACGCGGCGGCCGTCAACGCCCTCTTTGGCCCCAACGCCTGGACCACCAACCACGCCAACTTCACCATGTTGAACGGCGCCGGCGGGACTGTCGGCGGCACTAATAACGTGCTCATGAACTGGGACGGCAACGGCTTCAACGCCAGTTCCGACTACACCGGTCCGGGCAGCGTCAGCAACGTGACCGCCGCTTCGACCACCGTTTTCTTCGGCTACAACTGGACGGCGCATGACATCCAGGTGTTCACGCCGGGTACCTACTCGTTCAACACCGCGCGACGACGGTGATCCGGTCGGCGGTGACGCCGTACTCCGCAAGACGAGCAGCGGTCGCGCGACTGGTGACCACGACCGAACGGGATGCCGCCAAGGCGCGACGCTCGCTGACTTCGAGCGCGACGGCCAGCACGGGATCCACTCCGGTTTCAGCGGCCAGCGGATGATGCACGAGCGCGATGATGCGGAGCCGCAACGCTTCGCGTTCGGCTTCATCCGGCAGCGCGCCGAGCGCGAGGCCATCCACCAGTACGGTCGAGCCGTCTGGAATCGCGGCCAGCACGCTCGCGGCGTGCGCGTGCGCGGCGAGCGTCGGCGTCGGAAAACTGTCGTCGAGCCGCTGCACGTCAACCAGCCATCCACGATCGCGGAGGCCGGCAATGATGCGACGGTCGTATCCGTATCCGCCGGTGCGAATTCCGAGATCGCCTGGGATCACGACGTACAACGCAGAACCCGCTGAACCCGCAGAGCGCATTAGAAGAGTGTCCCGGTAAACGACGCCGACGCGACGTGCGACTCGTGCAGCGTGACGCGGATGCTCTCGACGCCACGGGCGCCGGGACCGAGTTCACCGCGCCCGATCGCCGCCACGATTCGATCGAACACCACACGCGCCAGAAACTCCGTCGTCGTGTTGCGGCCCGTGAATGCCGGCTCCTCGTCGAGGTTGCGATAGTTGAGCGCCGCGAGCGTCGCGCGCAGGACATCGGTCGCCAGGCCGATGTCGACGACCATTCCGTTGGCGTCGAGTTCGGGTCGCCGGCACTCGAGATCGACGACGTACGTGGCGCCGTGCAGACGCTGCGCCGGCCCGAACGCCTCGCCGTGGAAACTGTGGGCAATCATGAAATGGTCGCGGACGGTGACGGTATACATCGACGGCTCCCGCAAGCCTGAAGGCTTGCGCTACGGGTGATGGCGATTGCTACGGTTGATAGCGAATGCGGTGGCAGAGTGTGTTACCGGGCGCGGTCGCCAGCGTGGCCATCACCTCCGGCATGGTGTCGAACGGCGTTTCGCCGGTGATCAGGACATCGGGGGCGGCGTCGGACAGCATCGAGATCGCCAACTGCAGCCGGCGCGCCGTGTCCCAGCGCGCGCGCTGCGCATTTGCGACTCGCCCCACCTGCGAGGACTTCAGCGTCAGCCGGCGGGCGTGAAAGTCCTCGCCGAGCGGCGCCGGCACCAGTTGATCCCCATACCAGCTCATCTCGACGATGGTGGCTTCGAATCCGGCGACGCGGAGGGCCAGCGCGAGGCCGGAGGCGGACGCGCTCGCGTGAATCACGACGTCGGCGTCAGCGGTCGCTGCCGCTGGCTCGGCGAAGCGGACGCCGAGCGCGCGCGCCACCGCCGCGCGATCCGGATTGACGTCGACCAGTTCGACGTCGCAGCCTGCGACACGGCCTGCCACCCAGGCGACCAGGCACCCGACCGCGCCGGCGCCAATGACCGTGACGCGATCGCCAACCTGCACCTGCGCATCCCACACGCCGTTGATGGCCGTCTCGAGGTTCGCCGCAAGCACCGCACGCTGGGGCGGCACGTTGTCCGGGAGCACCGACACGGATCGTGCGGGCACAACGTATCGGGTCTGATGCGGATAGAGCGCGAAGACGTTCTTCCCGAGCAGATCGCGCGGACCGTGTTCGACGCAACCCACGCTCGCGTAGCCGTATTTCACGGGCGCCGGAAAGTCGCCCACCTGAAACGGCGCGCGCATTCGACCGTGCTCACTGACGGGCACGCGGCCGTGAAACACGAGCGCCTCGGTCCCACGGCTCACGCCGCTGAACAGTGCGCGAACGACCACGTCGCCGACCACGGGTGCGGGCAATGTTTCGTCGCGAATCTCGCCGCGCCCAGGCTCGGCAATCCAGAATGCGCGCGCCTCGTCTGCAACCACGTTGATACAATAACGCAACCTTGAATACTCCGGAGTGGCGCCTGCCGACGGCGCCTCTGCGCTCGAGCGCCGTCACCTCGAAACTCATCGGCCTTGTGGCGGTGCTCGCGATCGCGAATGTCGCGCGCGCGGCCCTGCCGCTCGGCGAGTACTACGCGATGAAGGCCGCGGCGCTGTTTGTGGCGGTCATGGGCCTGTCGCTCGGATTTCTCCAGCTGCACCATCCGTTCACGCGATTTGGCGCCGCCAACCAGATCACGACACTGCGAGCGATCCTGGTGTCCCTCGTCGCGGGACTCGTCGGCGAACCTCGGATTCCCTCCGTGGCTGCCGGCGCGGTCATCGCGAGCATCGCCGTCACGGCGCTTGACGGCGTGGACGGCTGGCTCGCGCGACGCAACGGGATCGCCAGCGCGTTCGGCGCACGGTTCGACATGGAGATCGACGCGCTGCTGATTCTCGCGCTGTCGGTCCTCGCCTGGCGGCACGACAAGGCCGGCGAGTGGGTCGTCGCATCCGGCCTGATGCGGTACGCCTTTGTCGCCGCCGGCGCGATGGCGCCGTGGCTGCGCGCGCCGCTCGCGCCGAGCCGGCGCCGGCAAACGATCTGTGTGCTCCAGATCGCGGCGCTGACGCTCGCGATGGCGCCGGTGATTCAGCCGCCGGCCAGCACGGTGCTGGCCGCCGCGGCGCTCGCCGCCCTCATGTACTCATTCCTGATCGATACCCTGTGGCTGTGGCGGCGTCAGGCAGTATGACGCGTCGTGGTCTCACGTTGGGCGCCGCGGTCGCGCTGCTCGACATCTCGCTCGCATTTCAGAACGTCTGGCCGACGCCACTGATCCGCTGGGGGGGCGAGTTCTCGGTCGAGTGCGGCCTCTTCCTGATCCTCGTCGTGTCCGCGCAGTTGTGGTTCGGCCCGCTGTCGCGCGCCGCGGCCCGGTGGCTGACCGCCGGCTGGATCGTCCTCGTCCTCGGTCACTACGCCGACGTCACGA
>JAYVMG010000317.1:0-22093 GCA_043759095.1 Acidobacteriota bacterium
GGGAAACCCAGCTGCCCAGGCGTCGCGGTGTACGTCGTCAGGCCGTCCAGACCGTTGACCAGGTAACCGGCAATCACATTGGACTGAATCTGCGTGTAGTAGACGCCGTAGCCGCCGCGAATCGACGTGCGCGCGTCGCCGTTCGGATGCCAGCCGAAGCCGACGCGGGGCGCGACGTTGTTCTTCGCGTCGGTCAACGTCTGCTGGTCGTAGCGGAGCCCGACATCGAGCGTGAGGTCGTTGTTGACCCGGATGCGATCCTGCGCAAAAACGGCGGGGAGCCACTGGTTCAACTCATAGCTCGAGATCCCGTAACTGATCGGCTGCGTGTAGTTCTGCACGTTGGCCAGCGTCAACTGCTCGAACGGCGCCGTCGTCGTGTTGAGGAACGTGAACGTGCCGAGCGAGGCCGTGCCGGGCTCGCTGCCGGCGCCGCCGGAGTTGTGACGGGCGACGCTGACGCCGAAACGGACGGTCTGCTTGCCGCGTGACCACGAGAGCGTGTCCGAGAACTGCGCCTGACGGCTGTGCACGTTCGACTCGCGTGACTGGCCGATGGTGAAGGGCGCCGATCCCGAACGGGTGTAGGCCGTCGAGAGCGACTGCGCTTCCCAGAGCGTGACCGGATCGCCGTTGAGGTAGCCGATGCGCGCCTCGTTGAGGAGATTGGGGCCCAGGATCCACGTGTCGCTGAAGTGGCCGGTCACCGAGCGCCGCGAGTACTTGCGCGCGACGCTCGGCGCGCTCGTGCCGGCGACGGCGTCATTTGGGTTGGTGTCGTGGAACCGATCGACGTTGACGCGGAACATCAGCGTCTGGGCCGGCGTGACCTTGTGGTCCAACCGGCCATTGAAGAGAGCCTGCTGGTAATTGCCGACATACGCGAGGTTGCCGTCTGCCGGCAGCACAAACGCCGGCAGTGTGTTCGAGAGAAACGTCGTCCGGTCCTGGCGCGTGTAGTCCGCCGTGGCAAACAGAAAGGTCTGATCCGTGACGAGCGGCGCGCCGATCGTGCCGGAGTACTGGTTCAACTCGTCCGGAACGTCCGCGGGGTTGATGGCCGTGAGCGTGGTCGGTGCGACGCAACTCGCGACCGACGGTGCGCAGAAGCCGTCGGCGCCGAACGTCGTCGCTTGCCAGCTGCCGGGCCGGGCCATATACAGAGCCTCACCGTGCATGTTGTTGGTGCCGGACTTGGTGACGATGTTCAGCGCGGGGCCAGCGGTCCAGCCGAACTCTGAGGAAAACGCGTTCGACAGCACCGCGATTTCCTGGATGGCGCCGAGCGGTACGGTGGCAAACGCCGTCTGGCGGCCCCACCCTTCGTCGTTGTTGGCGCCATCGAGCATGAAGGTGGTAGTGCGCCGGCTGCCGCCGCCGGTGACGAAGTAGGTCGCGTTGACGAAGAGGTCGCCAGTGCCTTTGCCCTGACGAAACGCGGAGTTGAACAGCGGCAGCGTCGAGACCTTGCGGCCCAGGATGGGCGTCTCGTCGATGGTCGTGCTGTCGAGTCTGCGGCCGATCGGCGCGTCAGCGCGCACACCCTGCGTCGTGCCGTAAACGGTGACTTCGGCCTTCTCGGCGCCGACGAGCAGCTTGACCTTCAGCGTCGCCGTCTCGGTGGCGCGCAGCGTGATGTCGTTGCGCTCTTCGCTGCCGAAGCCCTGCTTCGACACACCGACCATGTAGGTTCCCGTCAGCGACAACGCCGGAAACGCGGCGCTGCCGTCGCTTCCCGATACCGCCGCGCGCGTCGCGCCGGTCTGGATATTCGTCACGGTGATTGCCGCGTCGGTGACGAGGGCGCCCGACTGGTCGGTGACGAGGACGACAATCGCCGAGGTGTTCGGGGACTGCGCGAAGGCAGTTGACGATAGCGCGAGGCTGACGCACAGCAGCAGGACAGCTCTCCACCACAGAGGACTCGGTGGAAAGGAGGAAGAAACCCTGTATTGAACGCCAGACATGCTCCGTGTCCTCCGCGTCCCCCGTGGTGGAGAGTTTCGGATCGTCAGCACGTGACCGAACATCACCGTCGCGAGTCCCGGCGCGTAGATGAGCGCTTCGTAAGGTTTCTGGCCTGAAACAAGTCCATATTTCTAACGCGGAGGCGACGATATTACCAGCTGCCGTAGAACCAGGTCGGCCCGGTGTCATTTGACCAGGAGATGGAGGGGCGACATAATCCCTCGGTCGTGCGTTCAATCGGGCGTTTCGCTCTGGTTCTCGCTCTTGCACCGTGGCTGGTGTGTTCGATCGCGGTCGCGCCGGAGCACGTCCACGAGGCGGATGCGCACCATGCCCACACCGTGGCGCATCGGCATTTCGAAGCGCACGATCTTGACGCTCACGATCAGGAGAAAACGGAGATCGAACCGAGCGAGGGACACGTCCTTTGGGTCAACGGTGACGTCGCTCTCCAGTACGCGGTCTACCACCTGATAGTCGATCCCCTCGCCGTTTCGCCGGCATTTCGCATCGAGCCGCCGGTGACTACCAGGTTGCACGTGTCGGTGCTCGACGGATCTCCGCCCCATGGTCCACCGCGACGATACACACCGCTCCGCGCCCCTCCCTTACATTTCCGCCTGATCTGATCTGACGGGTTCGCCCGTCGTCTGTCTCTTCACGTTTCAATCGAGGTTGTATGCGCTTAGTGGTGTATTTTGCCACGCTGGCAGCCGTGGCCACGCCGTCGATCGTTGGCGCGCAATCGTTGCCGTTGACGGAATCCGAGGCGCTCGCGCGCGTCTCACCGTCCAATCCCAGGGTTCGAGCCATTCGTTCATCCATCGACGTCGCGCGCGCGGACGTGCTCACCGCGAACCGCTGGCCGAATCCGCGGGTGACATTTGATCGAGAGGCGGTCGCGGGCGTGACCGAGAACATGACCATGGTCAGTCAGGCACTTCCGATTACGGGACGCCGCGGATTCGAGGTGCAATCAGCGATGGCGTTGGTGGACGCCGCGTCCATCCGTGCGGACGACGCCGTGAGACGCCGCCGCGCCGATTTGCGCCAGGCCTTCGGGCAGCTCGTATCGGCTCAAGTTCACGAACGCGAATTGGGCGCGGCGCGCGACCGCTTGCAGGGGCTGGCCGACATATTGAGCAAGCGAGAGGCGGCGGGCGACACCGCAGGATTCGATCGGCTGCGCGCTGATCGCGAGGTATTTGACCTCGACGCCGACCGCGCCGCTGTCTCCACTGATCGCGCGCGCGCCCAGGCAGCGCTGGCGGAATTCTTTGACGACGTCGTCGACCCATCAACCATCGTCGCTGTTGACGTCCATACGGCGAGAGCCATGTTGCCACCGCTGTCAGCACTCGTCGCGCAGGCGGAATCAACACGGAGCGAACTCGTCGCGTTGCGCAAAGAGCTTGAAGCGGCGCGTCTCTCTGGGCGGGCCGCGGATCGTCGCCGGGTACCCGAGCCTGAAGTCGCGGCCGGCACAAAGTCTTCGACCGCAGCCGGCGGCGACATCGGAACGGTGATCACTCTTCACGCAACCGTTCCCCTGTTCGATCGGGGTCGCCCTGAACGCGCGCTTGCCGAAGCGCGTGCCAGCCAGGCCTCGGCCCGGGCCGAGGTGTACAGGGCGGCTCTTCGAATGGAGATCACCGCTCTTCGCGCGGCCGTCGTTGAGCGACGTGACACCGCCGAGCGCTATCGAGCGGCCGCGGTCAACGGAGCTGGCCAGATAGAACGCATTGCGCAGATCAGCTACGACGCCGGAGAACGCAGCATCCTCGAGCTGCTGGACGCTTATCGCACGAGCGCCTCGGCGCGTGTCCGCCAGGCTGCGCTCGACGCCGCCGTGAAACAGGCGGAGATCGAATTGGCGTTCGTGAGCGGTTGGGAGATTCCGCAATGATCAGAACAACAGCTGTCGCCTCGGCGTTCTTGCTGCTGGCGTGCGCCGGTTGCCGGCGTACGGACGAAGCTCCAAGGCGGGAAACGCCCTCGCTCAACATCACGGATTGGACCGAGAAGACGGAACTCTACATGGAGTATCCGCCGCTCATCTCCGGGCAAAAGACGACGTTCGCCGTGCATCTGACCCGGTTGTCGGACTTCCAACCGGTGAGCGCTGGACGTCCCCGACTTGAGTTCGTACCAGGAGCCGGTGGAGCACCTCACTTTGTGCCGGGCGCCGAGCCATCGCGGCCCGGGGCATTCAGTGTCGAGGGCAACATGCCCGCAGCCGGACGCTATCGCTGGTCGCTCGTGATCGAGACGCCCGGACTCTCCGATCGCCACGAACTCGGCTCGGTCACTGTGTACGGCGACGAACGGGCCGCGAACACGGAGACGGCGAAGCGTCCCGCCGATGACCCATCGGCGTTTGCGTATTTGAAAGAACAGCAATGGGTGAACGCGTTTGCCACCGATCGTGTTCGAGAGGTCGAGCTCCGGTCGGCCCTTCGCGTGCCCGCGTCGATTGAACCGATTTCCGGCGGAGAGGCCGTGGTCGCGGCTCCCGCCGGTGGCCGCTTCGCTGCCGAACGTTTGATCAGCATCGGGACCACAGTGCAGGCGGGCCAGGTGCTCGGGCGCCTTGAACCCCGCCTGAGCGCCGGCGATGACCGCGCCACACTCGCATCGGAGGTCTCCGAGGCTCGTGCCGCGTCCGAGGCAGCGCGCACCGAACAGACCCGCGCCGAGCGGTTGCTCGCCGAGCGCGCGGTCCCGGCGCGCCGTCTCGAAGACGCTGGTCGCGCGGTCGGTGTCGCCGAGGCCCGCCTGCAAGCAGCAGAGGCGCGGCTCGCACAGCGGGACGAGACGCTGCGCAGCGGCGGCGGCCTTGCCGCGGGCAATGCGTTCGTGTTGCGGGCGCCAATCGCCGGGCGCGTGGCCGACGTCATGGCAACGCTGGGCGCCGCGTACGCCGAGGGTGCGCCGCTGTTTCGCATCATCCGCACCGATCGCGTGGAGCTCCGAGCGCAGGTGCCGACTGCCGATGCAAGCGCCGCCCGAGACGTCGCCAGCCTCGCGCTCGAGATTCCCGGGCGAGCCGATCCGATCGTGCTCCGATCGCATCACATGCACGACGCGGGCGTGCTCGATCCGACGACCCTCGCGCTGCCGGTTCAGTTCGAAGTGGACAACCCGGGAGGGCTTTTGCTCGTCGGCCAGACAGGGACCGCGCTCCTCTACCGACGCAATCGGGTGCACGGAACCGCGGTCCAGAAAGCGGCAGTCCTGCTCGAAGCGGGGCGCCCATACGTGTTCGTCCAGGTGGGAGGCGAACGGTTCGCCCGCCGTTATCTCGAAATCAGTACGCGAGACGGCGACTGGGTTGGCGTTAAGTCCGGACTCAAGGCTGGCGATCGCGTCGTAATTCGCGGGGCGTATGACGTGCAACTCGCATCGGCCGCCAAGGGGTTGCCGGCCGAAGGCCACGTCCATTGAGAGGGGTACGATGAAACGGCTGATTCAATGGTCCGTCGAGCACCACTGGATGGTGCTCGCGTTCTCGGTCTTGCTCGCCGCCGCCGGTCTGTGGACCGCCCGCGACATGCCGGTCGATGTCTTTCCCGATCTCACGGCGCCGACCGTCACCATCCTCACGGAAGGACACGGGATGGCGCCGGACGAGATGGAATCGCTCGTCACATTCCCGATCGAGAGCGCGATCAACGGCGCATCAAGCGTTCGACGCGTCCGTTCCGCCACGGCAGTCGGCATCGCCGTCGTCTGGGTCGAGTTCGATTGGGGCACCGACATCTTCATGGCGCGACAAGTGGTCGCCGAGAAATTATCACTGGTGAGCGGCATGTTGCCGCCGCAGGTCGAGCGACCTGTGCTCGCGCCGATCTCGTCGATCATGGGCGAGATCCTCTTCTTCGCGATCTCGTCCGACCGCGACGATCCTCTCGCCCTCCGAACCGTCGCCGACACCGTCGTCCGCCGCCGGTTGCTCGCGGTGTCCGGGGTTTCGCAGGTCACGCCGATTGGCGGCGCCGAGCGCCAGTATCAGGTCGTGGCGCATCCCGACCAGCTGCGGGCCAACCGAATCTCGCTGACCGAACTCCTCGCCGCCGCGCGCGGCGCCAGTCAGAACACATCCGCCGGTATCTACACCGACGGTCCGCAGGAGTACGTGCTGCAGGCCATCGGACGTGTCCGCAGCGCTGAAGAGATCGGGGACAGCGTCGTCGCGCTGCGCGGGGCGCGAGCGGTACTCATCAAGGATGTTGCCGACGTGCGCGAAGGCGGCGCATTGAAACGAGGTGAAGGCTCACGCAGCGGAAAGCCCGCCGTCATCGTTGGCGTTCAGAAGCAACCTGGAGCCAACACCATCGAACTGACTGCGCGGCTCGATCGCGAATTGGACGCCCTCCAGCGCGAGTTGCCCGCCGGCATGACAATCGACCGCACGATCTTCCGCCAGTCGGATTTCATCGAGGTTGCGGTCGACAACGTCGTCAAGGCACTGCGGGATGGCGGTCTGCTGGTCATCGTGATCGTGATCCTGTTTCTCGCGAACTTCCGGGCAGCGGCCATCACATTGACGGCCATGCCGCTGTCCCTCGCCGCGGCGATTCTCGTGCTTCGTGCGTTCGGCGCGTCCATCAACACGATGACGCTCGGTGGCATGGCGATCGCGATTGGCGCTCTGGTCGACGATGCGATCATCGACGTCGAGAACGTGGTCAGAAGGCTTCGCGAGAACGCAGCCAGACCAGAGGCCGATCGACGTCCCAACGCCGACGTCGTCCTGGATGCCACGCTGGAGATCCGGACGTCGATCGTCTTCGCGACCGTCATCATTGTTCTCGTGTTCCTGCCGATCTTCGGTCTGACCGGGATCGAAGGGCGACTGCTGACACCGCTGGCCTTCGCCTACATCGTGTCGCTGGCGGCCTCTCTCCTCGTGGCCATCGTGGTCACTCCCGCGCTGTCCTATGCGTTTCTTCCCCACGCGCGATCGATTCAGCGCGGACACGACGGTTGGCTCGCGCGAAACCTGAAGGCCGGCTTCGCCCGCATCCTGCCCCTCGCCTTGAACCATCCCCAGCTGATCTCGGTGGTGTCCGTGGCGCTGTTATTCGTCGCGGGGTTCGCCACCACTCGCATGGGTTCAGGCTTTCTTCCGGACTTCCATGAAGGCAGCCTGACCATCCAGGCGAATACGCTGCCGGGGACCTCGCTCGAAAAGTCCGACGAGATCGGCCGGCGAGTGGAACAGATCCTCCTGGCACAGCCCGAGGTGGTCGCGACGGCGCGCCGCACGGGCCGGGCGGAGCTCGACGAGCACGTCCAGGGTGTCGAAGCCGCGGAGATCGATGTGGGTTTGCGCGACACCAGCCGGCCTCGCGCCACACTGCTGGCCGATTTACGGCGAGGCTTCTCGACGCTACCCGGCACGAACGTGACGATCGGTCAGCCAATCTCTCACCGCATCGACCACATGCTGTCGGGCACGCGGGCCAACATCGCGGTCAAGGTGTTCGGCGACGATCTGGCCACGTTGCGCCGTCTCGGCGAACACGTTCGGGACGCCATGACCCCGGTTCCCGGCGTCGTGGATCTGTCGCTCGAGCAGCAAATGGACATCCCGTTTGTCCGCTTCGTCCTGAACAGGGCCGCGATTGCGCAACGTGGCCTCCGGGCCGAGGATGTCGCGCAGGCCGTCGAAACGAGTTTCGCGGGCGCGACGGTAGGCCGAATCTTCGACCAAGGCACGGCGTTCGATCTGGTCGTCAAGTTCGATAGCGCCAGCAGTGCGAACTTCGAACGGATTGGCGACTTACCGGTGGATACGCCGGCCGGCGGAGCGGTGCCGATTCACCTCCTGGCGGATGTACGTCGGGAGGAAGGACCCAACATGGTCCTTCGGGAGAACGTGCAACGCCGCATCGTGATTTCCGCCAACGTCGCGGGCCGTGACCTTGGCGGTGTCATCGACGACATTCGCCTGGCGATTGTGCGCGCAGTGCCGATGCCGTCCGGCTATCGGATCGAGTACGGCGGGCAGTTCGAGAGCCAGCAGGCGGCCTCGCGGCGGCTGACGCTTCTTGGCGTCGCCGTTCTCGCGGGCTTGTTCATGCTGCTGGTCCTGGCCTTCGGCCGGGCACGTGACGCGATCCTGATCATGATCAATCTTCCGCTTGCCCTTATCGGCGGCGTCGCCGGTGTGTTTCTGGCAGGAGGAGTGCTGAGCGTCGCCTCGATTATCGGGTTCATCACGCTGTTTGGCATCGCGACCCGCAATGGCATCATGCTGGTTTCACACATTCACCACCTGATGCACAGCGAGGGCGTGACTGATTTTCGCGAAGCGGTCGAGCGAGGCGCGCACGAACGGCTCGTACCGATATTGATGACCGCCATGGCTGCAGGCCTCGCCCTCATCCCACTCGCGCTCGGAGGCGGCAAGACCGGGAGTGAGATTCAAACGCCGATGGCGATCGTCATCCTGTGTGGGCTGACCACATCGACCCTGCTCAACATGATTGTCGTTCCCACCCTCTACCTGCGGTACGCGAAACCATCGCCGCCGGTCGGGGCAACCGTCGGTATGGCGTGACCCGCGAAGTTCGAACGACTCTGATCACTTGACGACAACCCGAATCTTTTCTTGAATCGGATGCGTTTTTTTCGTGTCCGTGACCGCGGCCACGAGGTTGAAATCGATTGAATACGTTCCTGGCGAGGAGGTGACGATGTCACTGACGCTGTGATTGATGATGGATCCCGTCTTTCGGACCACGATGTCGCTCGTGACGGTATGAATCGCAGGAGCCCGTTTGAAAAATCCGATCTTGACAGTGCCCGTGTACCTCGTTTCCGCCCCTGCTCCGTGATAGTAGATGTGGACATCCGAGAACACTTGAGACTCTGACCGGCTCACAGGCACGACGCAGTCGGTCCGCGGCTCGGACTGGCAGACGAACTCTCGATCCGGATTGTCGCGGTCGCCACTCATGATGATCCATGAGACATGGGGCGTCCCGGGCATGGCCACGGCGGGTTCCGGAACGTGCCGGGCGCAGGCCGGGAATATCGAGACCGCGACAAGAACAACTAGACATTCACTTCGCATAAGCACCTTTCTGCTTCAGGAGACAACGTCATCGCGATCCCTCGAGCGAACCGGCCGATGGCGCGCGACTCGCCATCAGGTACAAGGCCGGAAGCACCAGTAAGGTGAACAGGGTCGACGTCAGCAGACCGCCAATCATCACGATGGCAAGAGGCCGCTCGATTTCGGTCCCGTGGAGACGGAGCACCAACAGGGGAAGTAAACCGAGAATCGCGGTAGCCGCGGTCATCAGCTTTGGCCGCACACGCCCGATGCTCGCTTCACGAACCGCCTCGAACAGTGGACGGCCCTCGC
Organism: Acidobacteriota bacterium; assembly: GCA_043759095.1. Classification (GTDB taxonomy): domain Bacteria; phylum Acidobacteriota; class Vicinamibacteria; order Vicinamibacterales; family CAVVIG01; genus CAVQFC01. The sequence goes on from JAYVMG010000317.1 coordinate 9,344, forward strand.
CGCACAAGCCGCGTATCTGCGTCACCAGCACCAGGCTGTTCTGGACCGCGATGCCGAACAGACCGATCAAGCCTACCAGGGACGAGACGTTCCAGGTCTCTCCCGCGATCAGCAACCCCGCAATGCCGCCGACAAACGCGACGGGGATCGTCACGAGGATAACTGCCGCTTCCGTGAACGAGTCGAGCGCAAAGTACAGGAGCAACAACACCGCGAACAGCGCGAGCGCAATGGCCGTCATGAGCGAGCGCGCGGCGCGAGCCTGACTCTCGACACGGCCACCGACGTTGAAGAAGTATCCCTTTGGGAGCTGCAGGTCGCGTTGCAGGACCTGCTGAATGTCCGCGGCGACGCCTCCCAGATCACGGCCGTTTGCGGACGCCTCGACGGCGACCCGCCGGCTGCCGGCCTCACGCCGAATCGCTCCGGGACCGAAGGCCTGCTCGATCGACGCGAGCTGCCCGAGCGGAATGCGCGTCCCGTCGTGGCTGTCGATGAACAACGAGCGGATGGCATTGACGTCGTTGCGCTTTTCATCCGGCAGACGCACGACGAGATCAAAGCGCCGCTGGCCCACCCAGATCTCCGATTCCTCTTCACCGACAAGAGCAATCCGGACTGCGCGGATCACGTCGCCGGGAGAGAGCCCGACTCGCGCCGTCGCCGATCGATCCACCACGATGCGCAGCTGCGGCAACCCGGTGATCTGTTCGGCACGAAGATCCGACACACCGCGAACGCCGCCCATGAGTTGCCGGGCGCGTTCCGCCAATCGAGTGAGTTCATCGAGATCGGGTCCGAAAATGCGCACCGAGATGTCCGCCGGCGTGCCTCCGAGCCCCTCGTCGATCCGCATCCCCAGCGGAGTGGTGAACAACACCGTCACTCCCGGCACGGACTTCAGCCGATCGCGCATCACGTCCTCGATCTCGTCGAGGCTGCGGCGCCGATCGCCCTTCAGGACCACGAGCACATCGGATGTCGTGTGCGGCATCGGGTCTTCGGTCGCCTCCGCCCGTCCGGTTCGTCGAACCACATCGTCGACCTCGGGAATCTCGCGCAGCAGATCTTCCACGCGATGGTTGAGGCGATCGACTTCTTCAAGCGACGCTTCGGCTGGAAGAACCGTTTGCAGCAAGAGCGCGCCCTCGTCGAGCTTGGGCATGAAGTCGGATCCAATGCGAGTCGCGACAACGAGCGCGGGAAGCGTGATGGCCGCGGCCAGTCCGAGCACCAGCAGCCGATGGCTCAAGCAGTAGTCGAGCACCGGCGCGTAGATGGCCTTTACCTGTCGGATGATCCACACGTCCTCGTGCGCGCCCGGCTTGGGCGCGCGCAAGGCCAGCGCGCCGACCACCGGCACCAGGCTGAGCGCGAGAATCAGGGAAGCCGCCACCGCCGCCATCACCGCCGCCGCGAGCGGCTGATACATGCGACCTTCAATGCCCGACATTCCGAATAGCGGCAGAAAGACCGCGATCACGATGATGGTCGCGAACGCGATCGGGCGCCCCACTTCGCTCGCAGCGCGGATGGCAATGTCCCTGTGCCCTTCGCCCGACGTACCCGTGAGGCGGTGCACGATGTTCTCGGTGACGATGATCGCCGCATCGACCAGCAGACCCACGGCGATCGCCAGCCCTCCGAGCGTCATGGTGTTGAGGCCAACGTTCAAGCGGTCGAGAAGAATTCCTGCCAGGGCAATCGACATCGGGATGGTCAGCGTGACGATCGCAGCGGCGCGCACATCGCCCAGCAGCACGAAGAGCACCAGGACGACGAACGCAGCGCCGAGGAGGACGGCGCGTCCGACGCCTCCCAGGGCCGATTGGATCAACGCGGACTGGTCGTAAACGATTCGTACCACGACGCCTTTCGGAAGGCCGAGCTGAATCTCTGCAACGGCTTCTCGAATGCCCGCGGCCACCTTCACGGTGTCGGATCCAAACTGTTTGATGATCCGCGCGCTGACCACCTCGCCCTTGAGCCGATGAGCCATTCCCCGCCGGGTTGCGGGCGCCTCGCGAACATCGGCCACGTCCCCGATCAGTACAGGCGTCGTCCCGCGCACGACGACGACAGTCTGCCGAAGGTCGTCGAGACCTGACGCGCGTCCCAGCGCACGCACCGACCACTCCATCGGGCCCTGGCGAACAAAGCCGCCGGATGCATTGACGTTGGCGGTCTGGACCGCGTGAATGAGTTCATCGAGACTCACACGACGCGCGGCCATGCGTTCAGGATCCATCTGCACCTGAAACTGGCGCAGGTATCCGCCGAGGCGTTCAACCGCGGCGACGCCCGGAACGGCGAGCAACCGGTTCTTCACGTCGAATTCCGCGAGGTCGCGAAGCGCCATGAGATCCGCGGCGCCGGGGTCCGCCTCGAGCGTGAACTCGAAGATCTCGTTGAGGCGTCCGGTCACGCCTGACAAGAGCGGCGGCTCCGTACCGGGGGGCAGCTGTGGTCCGATCTGATTGACGCGTTCGGCCACGAACTGGCGGGAGCGGTAGTAGTCGGCGTTCGGTTCGAACTCGACCGTCACCTGGCAGACGCCGAGTTGGGACACGGATCGGATGCGGCGGATCTCCGGTAAACCCGCAAGCGCGGCCTCGAGGGGGATGGCGATGCCGGTTTCGAGTTCTTCGGCGCCCATCGCCGGGTTCTGAACGATCACGTTGAATACCGGCGCCGACAGATCCGGAAACACGTCGCGCCGGAGGTTCTGCAACGACATGACGCCGAACACAGCGCCCACCAGGGCGAGGATGACGGCAAGCGCCGGGCGGGACGCGGCGGCACGAATGAAGCGCTCAATCATTGCGCTTCTCGTCGTGTTCACCCTCGGCTGCGGACCGCTCGGTCTCCGCCTTCAGGAGGAAGGCGCCGTCAACGACGATGGGTTCTCCCGCCCGGACGCCAGACAGAATCTCCACTTCGCCGGCAATGTCACGGCCTCGACCAATCGGCCGAATTTCGAACGTGCGGTTGTCTTTGGGAATGAACACGCACCAACGATCGCGCACCCGTTGCACGGCAGCGGCCGGCGCCGCGAGTATCGTGCCCTGCTCGCCAACCGGCAGCCACGCCGTGGCGGACATACCCGGGCGCAGAACGCGATCGCGATTCGGCATGTCGATGCGCACGGCGACCGTCCGCGAATCGGCGTCCACGCTTTGCCCGACCAACGCCACCTTGCCATCGAAGGTGCGCCCGGGCAGCGCCGCGAATGTAATTCGAGCCGGTGCTCCCTTCACCACTCGCACGGCGTCACGTTCGAACGCGTGCACCGTCAACCAGATCGTCGAGAGATCACCGATGCGAAACAACGGCTTGGAGGGATCGGCGGTCTGGCCGAGGGCCAGCGTCCGTTCGAGCACGACGCCCGTCACCGGTGAGCGAAGCACCAGTGACGAAGCGCTGGCGCCATCACTTGCACGATCCGGGGCGCCGAGTGACTGCAACCCGGCGCGGGCGGCCCGAACCTGTGACTCGGCGGCAATCGTTTCGTTTTCAGCCTCTTGAACCTCGCGGGTCGGGACGATCTTCTCGGCGTTCAGCCCTCGCTTGCGATCGAGAGCCCGCTGCGCCAGTTCTCGCCTCGCCTCCGCAGTCGCAAGGTCGCTCCTCGCCTTCGCGAGCTCGCCACTTTCGAGCGTGGCGAGCGCGTCGCCGGCGCGGACATGTTGTCCTTCGGCAGCGTGTACGGACACGACCCGCGCCGCAAGCGGCGCGCTCACCTCTGCGTACGCGTTCTCATTCACGCCCAGTTCCCCGAGGAGGCTTGATGACTCGCCTCCTCGATGCTGCTCGACCTTCGAGATCGTGATGCGGAGGTCGCGAAGCATTTCCTCGCTCACTTGCACGACGTTGTCCGCGCGCTTTGCTTCACGCTGCGATGCCGCGTCCGTCCGCCCCGCGGGTTCCCTGGTTTCTGGCGTTCGGCCGCATCCGGCGACTCCAACCACGACCAGAAGGGCAACGGCGGCGCCGGTGACATGTCTCATTGAAGAACTCCCGCAGCGGCGTCCTGCTCGATGGCGCCTTCGGCCACTTCAAGCAATCGATTCAGATATTCGAGCCGCGTGTCCACAATTTCGCGACGGATCAAGAGCAACTCCGGCAGATTGATTTGACCGACCTCGAAGCTGCGGCGCGCAAGCGCTTCGTTCTGGTCAACGCTGGGCAGCGCCTCCTGTTCGAAGGCGGCGAGCGCGCCTTCGCGAGCGGCGTAGGCGGCATACAACGACCGCACGCCGGATTCGATCGCCGCGCGTGCCGTGTCCAGTTCGAGACGCAGACGCGACGCGCGGGCACTTCCCGTGGCGCGCAGTTCCTGTCCCTGACTGAACACCGGGAGCGTGATCGAGAGTGCACCAATCACGGCTCGGTGGCCTTCTTCGCGCTTCAGCCGGGCGCCCACGCCGACATCCGGACGAGTCGCCGCCCGCCCAAGACGAACGTCAGCTTCCGCATCGCGGATGTCCGCCTCGATGGCGCGCAGATCAGGACGATTCGCGACGGCGGCGAGCAGGCTCGCCAGTTCCGGGCGGCGCTGCAGACGCAGCAACCCGGCAGCGACAACATGGCTTCCTGGAGCCAGGCCGAGCAGACGCTGCAGTTCGCCGGCGAACATGGTCCGTTCGCCTTCGGCCGCCAGCCGCGCGGCGTGCGCACGCCCCCTCGCGATCTTCGCAATGTTGACGTCCAGGATAGCGATGTCCCCAGCCTCGTACCGGCGGTCAGCGACGGCCACCACGTCAGCCGCAACGCCTTCCGCACCGCGCAGCAGCTCAATCCGATCCTGCGCGTAGAGCGTTCGGAGATGCGCCAGTGCGACGGCGCGAAGAACCACGCGGGTCGCGTCGGCGGCGACCGCCGTTTCGCGCGTGATGCCCGCTTCGGCTCCGGCGATTCTGGCGGCACGCTGTCCGCCTGTTTCGAACGACTGGACGAATCCGATATCGAGGTCAGTGAGCGTTCCCACCTCGGTCGTGCGTGGGCCGGTACCGACGTCAAACGTCGGGTTCTCGCGGAACCGCACGCGAGCGCCGGCCAGCCGTCCTCGTGCTTCTTCGATGCGCGCACGAGCGATCAGCACCTGGGGCGCTTGCTCGCGAGCCAGGGCGAGCGATTCTTCGAGAGACAAAGAGACAGACTGCGCACCGGCGTTGGCCTGCACCAGGCAAACCAATACCGGCACCGCAGCACATTGCCGCAACTTCATGGTGCCTCGCTGACCAACTCACCGCGTGATCACGCGGCCGAGCCTTGACGAATGACGTTGTCAGATGGTCGACGAGACGAACTTCGGGACGTGAAAGATCTTGGAGGGGACCGATCGAGGGATGTTGTGTGAGTAGATGTCGACAACAGGCTGAGGAGACGACATCGCGACCTCGGAGGCAGCGATCTCGGGGACGATCGGCTGTGCGCAGCACGCGCAACGAACACAGAGCGCGGGACACGTTCCGTCCGGCTGGCTGTCGTTGGCGCCGGCGCACACTTCCGGAGACACAAACGCATCGAGGCCCGTCGCGTCCATCGCAAGGATACCGAGCACGATGAGGAGGAAGAGGCGTCGCACGGCCTTTGTGTATAACACGCCGAGCGATGGATCTACCATCGCCAAGATCGGGCGCACGCTGAACGACACATCGCTCAACGCGTCAGCCGGCCGTAGCGCTTCGTAAGGTTTCCGGGCTGAAACACGCTCTTATTTCTAGCGCGGCGCCTGCCCTACTCCAAGGGTCGTAACTATCAGCCGCTCAATCGTGGCGATATAGTAGGCCCTGTGAGTGGGTTCGTAGTCTGCGCCTCATGTGGCACGCGCATCAAAGCCGAACGCCGTTACTGCCTCCGATGCGGTGCGGAACTCGAGTCGATCGACGCCGCCATCGCGCGCGGCGCGATGCCAAACAGTGTGGTGATCGCCATCTCCGCCGTGCTGGTAATCGCCGTGATCGGCACTGCGTGGGTGTGGTGGACAACTGACGCCAGAACAGTGGACGACATCGCCAGGCCGGTCGGTCAGAAGCCGGTTGCTGGCGCGACACGCGCGGCGGCGATGCCAACCCAGGCACTCTGGTCGATCGAGGGCTCCATTGGATCGCAGCGTGACGGGTCGATAGATGCATGGACGCCAGCCGAATCCATGACGGTGAGCGAGCTGCAATCCGCTAAGACAGGCTTTGAACAGGCGTTGAGCACGACGCCCGATGACCCGACCACGCTCGTCAGACTTGGGTCGGTCCTCGAGCATCTGGGCGACAAATCCGGAGCATTGGCCCGTTACGTCCAGTCGGCGCGTTTGGCGCCCTCTGATTCGTCGATCCGATTCAGAATCGCGCATATCGAAGGCGAGCAGCAGCAATGGTCCCAGGCGGCCGCCGACTACCGACTGGCGCTTGCCTCGCCGGTCGACGAGGCAGTCACCCGATACAATCTGGCTCTTGCGCTACACAAGAACGGCGACGATCGCGCAGCGATTCCCGAGTACGAGCGGGCGATCGAACTCGCGCCCGAAGATGCCGGCCTTCACATGTCGCTGGGAATCAGCCTCGAAAAGGTTGGACGGATCGACGAAGCCGTCAGCGCCTACCGCGCGTATCTCGATCTGGCGCCCGCGGGGCCTGACGCACCTCAAGTCAAGGTGCATATCGCGGCGATCGAGGGCGGCCCGGCAGAAAACCGACGCTAGAACTTCTTCCAGCTGAACGCGCTCATCATCTGCGGGCCAAGGGTATAACTCTGCGCCAGTGGTGTATTGGCCAGGTTGGTGTCGAAATTGATATGAACGCCGCCGGTGACAGTCACCTGTGACGCAACGACCGAGCCGTAGAAATTGCTGCCGCCCGACAAGGTCGCCGTGGCGTTTGGAGCGAATATGACGGCGGCCGTCGTCGCGCCACCGTTGATTTTGATCGCACCCGTTCCCGCGTAGTCGAACTGGAGGTTGTAGGAATTGTAGCTCGCGTTGGAGACGGTCCCGCCCGTGAGGTCGATGGGTGTCGTCATCGTGGCGCCCGCGGCAGTCAGGCCCATGACGTTGAAGACGACCGGTCCCGAGTCCACGACAATGTTCGAGTTACCAGCCAGGTTGATGCTGTTGATGTTATAGGTACCGGCCGTGAGATGGAGCGTCGATCCGCCGGTCAGCTTGAGATCGCCGAGCGTCATCGACCCGCCCGCGGGATTGAGTATCATCGAAACGCCGAGACCGCTGCACATGGCGGCGGCGATGACGGCACTGGCGCACGTGCTGGCCGCCGAAATGTTGTTGTTGGTGGTCGGCGGAGCGGGATTTGGCGGAGCCGGTGCGGCCTGGATGATCGCTTGCGGTAATTGCACGACACCGCCGGTCACCGTGGCGCCACCACTGCTCGTCAGGGCGTCGACGTTGCCGTTGCTGCAATTGCCAACACCAACACGAGGCGTCGACAGCGTTCCGTTGATGGTCGACCCGCCGGTGTCCGTGAGGTTGCCGTTCGTGCCCACATTGCCGCCAGGGGTCACGATCACCGGATTGCCGCCCACCAGCGCCTGGGAGTTGTAGCTATCGGTCACGGCGCCACCGGAAAAACTCAGGGCCCCACACGTTGACGCGGTCGCAAATGCGGCATACCACACGGTCGAAGACGAGTTTTTCTGTTGCTCCAGGATCGCCGTGACCTCGACTTGCGCGGTGCGTCCACCAATGGGAATCACGCCGTCGGAGGTGATTTGCCACGTTTGGATCGTCCGGGGCACGCCGCTGCTGTCGGTGAACTGCTGCATCGCGACAAGCGTCGCGGACGGCCGGTACTGAACGGTCGCCGTGCCGACCGACAGCGTCCCCTGGACGGCGGCCGAGAATGCTGTCTGGACGGCGGCGATGGGATAGTTCGATGCGATTGCACTGTTGCCGGACAGCACAACCGGATTCCCGTTGTACGTGACCGGCGATCCCGTCGCCACGTAATTGCTCAAGGGGTCGGCGCCGGCCGTTGTCGGTGCTGCGTAGGTGTAGAGCAGGTAGTTCGCGGCCTGCTGGATCCCGGCTTCCGCACCGTAGCGTGCCTGCGACATCAGCCGATAGTTATTGCTCGAATAGGTTTCCGTCTGCGACATGAACATCAGCGAGGCCGCGATGACGGACATCGCCGCCATCAGGAAGAGACTGAGCACGAGCGCGATGCCTCGTTCGTCACGCGTATGGACGATCATGAATGGCCTCATGGCAGGAGCGCCTGTACGCTGGCGGGCATCAGCTGAATTCGCTTGAGCCCGGTGCTGCCAACGCTGGCCAGCTGCCAGACGTCAAACACGTTGCGCGGTGACACGTTGAGTAACGCCTTGGTTTCCGTCTGGTACTGTTTCGTGATCGGATCCAGCAATTGCGTCTTGACGGTCAACGTAATCGCCACGTCGAGGACGTATGTCGTCCCGTTCACGACAGGAAGGGGACTCGGCAGGTAGGTGAAACACGCGGTCCCCCCGGGATTGGCTTGAATGTTACTGAGCAGCACCTGATCGGCGGTGGCCGCAGCCTTCGCGACGGCGTCGTAGGCGATCGCATTGCGATAGAGATTGCCTGTCACGGTGTCACACGTGTACTCCACGTAGACCATGTTGCCGTCGCCATTAATGTCGCCATACAGTTTCAGGATGCTGCCCGTCGACCCGTTCGTGAAGCCCGGTTGCGGCGGGACCAGGCCCGTCGAAAATCCTCCGAAGACGTTGATCGCGGCCCCGGCGGCGTGCGCGTTGGCGAATGTCGCAGTGATTTGCTTGCTGGCGGAGTTGACGGCGGTCAACGTGACCGTTTCTTGATTCGAGCCGCCATCGATGGTGAGCTGCTCCCCGGTAAAGAGACCAGAGACCGATGCGCCGGTCACTCCGCCGATGGTCATGTTGACGCCCACAGCCTGCGATCCGATGGCGACGGCGCCTCCCAAGGTCGTGGTACCGGGTAACGCCACGCGTCCGGCCTGACCGACCTCCTGCTGCAGCAATTCGGTCGCGCTCCGGACGCCGCTGTGCATTTCGGTCCGGTTCGCGATGGTTTTCTGCGAGTTGGTCAGTTGCAGCAGGCCGGTCACGACGGCGCTGGAGATGATCAACAAGATCGTGACCGAGATCAGCAACTCGGGGAGCGAGAACCCGCGGTCCTGGCGCAACTCCCGGCCTTGCCGCCCGCACGCCGGCACGTCGATGCGCATCTTCAGCATCCCGCGGGACAGTTCGTTTTGAACGACGCGACCGTCGCCTGCGGCGTCCTGGGGCTTGCGATCGCGTATGCAACCGTGGCGGTGACGGTGACCTGTTTCAAGTTCGCCGTCGGCGTCGACACCTGCCAGGCGCGCATGTAGTACCAATTGGTCGGCGGCGTCGCCGTGCAGGGGCTCGCGACCGTGCACAACACGTTGCCGTTCTGATCCAGATAGTCGGCATATCCGACGACTGGAGTGACGGTGCTCGTACTCCCGCCGACTGCCAGCCCCGTGCCCCCGGCGGTGAGCGACGGAAAGACTGTCGTATTGCTCTGCACGTCGCCGTACGTGAGTTCGAGCAACTGCTCCATCTTGTCGACGGCATACTCTGTGGTCCGGGCTCCCAGGTGACCCTGATTCTCCGTGCTGGATGTCGCCACCGCGGCCATGCCCATCAGCCCGGTCATCACCACCGCGAGCAGTGCAACCGCGATCATCGTTTCAATGAGAGTGGTTCCCGCCTCCGTCATCACAGCGGCTCGCACACGCGAACGAAACGGACGGGTCACTGCTGCACCCACGACGGGATCACCGAGGGATTGGTGCGCCACAGACGGATCGTGCTGGTGGCGGAAACCGTGACGCCATACACCGCGACGCCATCGGTCAGGTAGACCGCGTAGGCTCCCGTGGGCGCACCGGTGGCATCAATGGGAATGCCGCGTGAATTGAAGACGATGCAGGCCGTGTTCGCGATGGGCAGGGCCGGCGAAGCATTGTTCAAGCACGGAGGCGCCTGGCCAATCGTCGTCTGCGTGTTGGGTGGGGCGGCCGAGACGACGCCGAATCCGTATGACTCCGCAACTGATGACAAATAAGAGACGCCTCCTTGCGCGGTCCATGACGATGTCGGGGTCTTGATTTCGATGTGATATCCATTCACGCTGAAATCGAGGTAAACGCGCGTCTGCCCGAAACTCGAAGCCGCCTGCATACGAGCGAGGGAGGTCGCATTCGACAAACTTCGCGCGTCTCCACTCAGCCGGAGATAACCCAGGTTGTTGCTCATCATCGGCACCGCGATAGCGGATATGACGGCCGTCAGGCCCACGACGACCAGTAGCTCAAGAAGGGAGAAGCCACCTTCGACCAGGCTGTCGCCCGCCTCGCGGCGCCGCGTCGAGCGAGTCGATCGAAATCTAGACCGCATTCACGTCAGAACACAGCAATTGGTACGCCGTACGATGGCCGTTTGACACAAGTGGTTATCGGTGTGTGTGTTACGGTCAGACAGAGGGGGCTTTTTTGCGCGTGGAACCGGCAGGCGTCACTTACACATTCGTTATTACGTGACCAAAATTAGTCACTCGGATGGGCATACGCGGCCGGCGGTGGCTGGGTGTAGCTGATCGCCATGCCGGCGCCCACGACGACGACGGCGCCAATCACGTTGTGCCAGAGGAAGGAGATCCAAGGCAGCTGAAAGGCGACGGTCAGCACCGCGGCCATCCCGATCAGCAGGCCCCAGAACGCCCCGCGCGCAGTTGCGCGTGTGGTCAGGATGCCGAGGATGAAGACGCCCAGCAAGGATCCATAAAAGAAAGAACCGTACCGGTTGACGACCTCAATCAGCGATCCCTGATTGGCCGCGAATATAGCGACCACACACGCGACCAGACCCCAGCCGAGCGTGGCGAGCTTGGACACGCGCAGGTAGTGCGCGTCACTTGCCTCTTTCACGAAATGCCGTCGGTAGAAGTCGATGATCGACGCCGTGGCGAGCGCGTTCAACTCGCCGCCGCTGGCGGACATCGCCGCCGCGAAGATCGCCGCGATCATGATACCAACCAGGCCGATCGGCAGCTGCGTCGTGATGAAGTGCGGAAACACGTAGTTGACGTCGCTGTAGCGGGAGTCGCCGGTGGTGTCCTTGACGATCTCCGCCGCCTTCGCGCGGATCGTCTTCACGCGGGCATCGCTGGCCAGGAACGCGGTGCGGTCATCGCGCGTCGCGGCTGCGCCGCGCTCCGCGATCGCCTCACCGAACGTCCGCTCGAGCGCGGTGTACTCCGCCCCTCGCGGACCCGCCGCCACCTGCGCGTCATACACGCGGTTGAACAGCATCGGCGGCGCCTGGAACAGGTAGAACACGAACACCAGCACGCCGGCTGTCAGGATCAGCAGCTGCAACGGGATCTTCACGTAGGCGCTCATCATCAGCGAGCTGCGCGCCTCGTCGATCGACTTCGCGGTCAGGTAACGCTGCACCTGACTCTGATCGCAGCCGAAGTACGACAGCATCAGAAACAGACCGCCGAGCATCCCTGACCAGAACGTGTACGTCTCGCTGAGGTCGAACGTGAAGTCGATCGCGTTCAGCCGTCCGGTGGCGCCCGCAAGGTGCAGCGCCTGACTGAAGCTGACGTGCTGCAGGATGCCGTAGAGCAGAATCCCCACGGCGGCCGACATGCCGCCGACGACGATGAACATCTGCTTGACGTCGGTCCACGCCACGGCCTGCACGCCGCCGATGGTGGTGTAGAGAATCATCGGGATGCAGATCACCAGCACGCTGACGGGCAGTGTCCATCCCAGGATCGTCGACATCACCAGCGCCGGCACGGCCAGCGTCACGCCGAGCGACATCGCGCGGCCGACCAGAAAGAGGAAGCTCGCCAGCGATCGCACGCGGACGTCGAAACGGCGCTCGAGGTACTCGTACGCGGTGTAGACGCGGGCGCGGGTGAAGAACGGCACGACGGTCAGCGACAGGATCACCATCGCCAGCGGCAGGCCGAGGTAGTTCTGGATGAAACGCAGGCCGGTGGAGTACGCAAGGCCGGTGGTGCCGACGATCGTCACCGCGCTCATCTGCGTGGCCATCACCGACAGTCCGACGGCCCACCACGGCAGCGATCGGTTGGCGAGGAAGTAGCCGTCAACTTTGTCGGTGCCCTTCGATCGGCGCAGGCCGTCGATGACGATCCATCCGACGTAGGCGACCGCGACGATCCAGTCAAAGGCACGCATCTCAGTGACAGGGGCTGGGGGCTGGGGACTGGAGGCTCATGAAAACATGCGGCCGAAGGCGATCAGCGCCGCGACAATCGCAGCTTCGAGGATCAGAACGCTCACGTAAGTCTTGGTCACAGCGCGGCGCTCCGCTCGGCGAGCGTGTGTTCGGCTTTGGCCAGGGCATCGGTCGCCTTCGACCACCATGCCTCGTGCGCGACGAGTTGCTGGCGCGAGATCTTCGCCGCGCGCGCAGTCTCGGCAGGCGCAGGGCCGCCGAACGTTTTTCGGATCTCGACAAAGTAGCGCGGGCTGAGGATGCGCGTCAGCTCCGCTTCGGAGTAGGTCAGCGGTTGACCCAGAATCTCCGTGGACGCATCGGTCAACAACGCCGCGTTGGTCCGCTCGGGATCGCGCTGCCGCCCGCCGACAAAGTGCGCGGCGATCGCATGCGCCTTCTTGAACGGCAACCCATGCTCGCGCACCAGCGTGTCCGCCAGCTCCGTCAGCGTCGTCCAGCCGTCACCGGCGCGGGCCTCGAGCTTCG
>JAYVMG010000318.1:0-3491 GCA_043759095.1 Acidobacteriota bacterium
ACCTCGACGTTGCTGTTGCTGGATGCGGTGAACCCCGGCAGGGAAACCTTGAGGAGATAGATACCGACAGGCAGGTTCAGAAAGTGCGCCTGCCCGAGCGCGTCGGACACGTGCGTGTGGGAGACAGGGCCCGACAGATCCACGTTCGCCCCGGGCAGCCGGGCGCCGGTGGGATCCTCGATGGAGACGTCGATGCGTCCTGTGAATACCTGCGCGTGCGCGGGCGCCGCGAATCCGAGTGCGAGCATCAATGCCACTGCAGCAGCGGCCGTCCTGTTCCGACGCGTCATGTCCAGCTATCCTCCACCGTGATGTCCATGATAGCCCGGGACGCGCCGGGCCATGGCCGTCAGCGTGGTGGCAACGCTTTCTTCACATCCGCCTTGAGCATCTCGTCGCCCGTCGGCATCAGGCTCTTCACGGCGTCCTCCCGAGCGTCTGCAGAAACTCGCGCACCTTGGGTTGATTGGGATCGATCTCGAGCGATCGCATGAAGGCGCGGCGGGCGGCGCTTGTGTCGCCGGCGCACATCCGCGCGACGCCTTCAGACGCGAAGGCCGGCGCGTGGTTCGGCGCGAGCCGCTCGGCCCGCTCGAAGTCGGCCGCCGCACCCGCGCACTCCTGCGCGTCCACGCGGTACCGGCCGCGAAACAGCCAGAACTCCGCCTCGTCCTGGCGGGTCTTGAGCGCCGCGTTCACCAGCGCGAGACTGCGGCCGGCCTGCCCGGATCGCTGATAGCCGATCGCCCGGCCGATCAGCAGTTTCGGACCGTCGGGCAACCCGTGATTCAGCGCGCGGAGGAGCAGATCGTCCGAACGATCGAGATCGCTGCCGCGGGCAAACAGCAGATCGCTGAGGTTCCACAACGCGGACGACAGATCCGGATCGAGCGCGAGCGCATGTTCGAACGCCTCGATCGCCGGCACGGCCTTGTCGTGTTCTTTCAGAATCACGCCTTCGTTGTTGTACGACCCCGGTGTTCGCGTCGCACCAGCGGTCTGGCTGGACGAGGGCCCGCCGTCACCGACGTACCCGAGCGATTTCAACTTTGCGAGTGTGTCGCGGTCAACGGCGGTATTCGACGCGGGCGCGGCCGCGGGCTGATACTTCGCGTAATAGTCGACGCGAGCGGCAGTTGGCGCCGCGACACCGGGTAGAGGTGGACCTTCGACGTCGCGTCCAGGCGGCAATCCGAGTAGCGCCAGCAACGTCGCGCATACCTGCTGCACACTGCCGCGGCCGGTGTGTCCCGCCGACGCAGCCACACCACTGCCCCACAGCACGTACATCCCCTCGCTCCGGTGCCACTTCGCCGCCGTCGTCGTCGCGTTGCTGGAGAGCGTCGTCGGACGGCCTTCCTTCCAGAGAAACCCGTGATCCGATGCGAGCATCAGCACGGCGCCAGATGCTTCGGCGAGACGGCGATATTCACCGAGCCTCTCGTCGATCCGCGTGAAGTAGCGCGCCGGCACATCGTGGTAGCGATCGTAATCAGCCTGCGACACCTGCGGCTGCCGTGGCGGCGCGAACGGCGAGAAAACGTGGCCGATGGTGTCCGTGCCCTCGAAATAGACTATCGCCAGATCGGGATGATCGCGTTGGACGACGTCGCGTCCGAGATCGTCGTAGACGCGCGTGTCGATCAGGATACGGCGCAGCGCGCTCACCGGCTGCGCGTAGGGATCGTCAGACTCGGCGTACTGACGATAGGCGTCGTGTGTCAGCCACGGAAGGTATTGTCGGAGCGCCGCTTCGTCGACGGCCTCGCCGGCGTGCCGCAACGCGTCGCGCGCCCAACGATCGCGGTCTGCTGGATACACAACGCCGGCGGGTGGCGCAGCTTCCTTGAACAGGAACGTGAAGAGTCGATCCGACACGATCGTGCCGTTCACGGCTTCGGCCGGATACGTGGCCCACAGGCCCAGCGCCGCGACGCGCTTGCCCGACGCTGACGCCATGTTCCAGATCGCGGGCGCGCGGCGCAGGCTGCTCGTAATCGGTTCCTTCGCGCCGGTCTTCGGATCGAACTGCACGAAGTCGAGGATGCCGTGATCGAGCGGGCTGACGCCGGTCATCATCGACGTCCAGATCAATGGTGACAGCGGCGGACGAATCGTCTCGAGCACGCCGCTGGCGCCCTCGCGCACGAGCCGCGCGAGGTTCGGCATCGAGCCGGCCGCGATGTAGTCGTCGAGGAGTTGCCAGTCGGCGCCATCGAGGCCGATGAAAATCACCGGCCGTCCAGCGGTCGCCGACGATGAAGCTGGCGAGATAGAGCGCGCGGGAGTCGATCCGCACGCGGTGGTCAGCAGCGCGACGGCAAGAATGGAAAAAAAGAAGGGCCTCGTCATCGCTGACGAGGCCCTTATACCACGAGTCAAATTACCGGCTGACGGATCAGAACGTCAGCTTGATGCCGAGCCGCAGACTGCGCTGACCCGTAAAGTTCGTGCCCGACTTAAAGAAGTCGGGGTTGGTTGCGGTGGCCCTCGGATTCGCGAGTTGTCCGATCGGATTGGTGGTGCTGCCGGCGTGCTGCAGGCCACCGTCGTCGTTGCACAACGCCGACGGAATACCGGCGCACGCGCCATCCTGAACGAGGTTGTAGCGTTGATCCAGTTGGGTGATCGCCTGACGGTTGAAGAGGTTGAACACGTCGCCGATGAATGTCAACGACGAGTTCGCCCCGAACTTGACCGGATACCCGAGGTGGACGTCCGCGTCGTAGTCCGACGGCCCCCTGCCAAGCGATCCGCGCGGCGTCAGGTAGTACTCCCAGTTCGCGTACGCAAAGGAGTAGCCGTACGCCGTGAGCGGCAGACCCGAATACCAGTGTGTCGATGCGCCAAGCTGCAGGCGGTTGAGGATCCCCTTGCTGATGCTGTAGCTGCCGTCGAACTTCAGCTGATGCGTGCGATCGTTGCTCAGCCGTCCCTGCGCGTTGATCAGGAAATCGCCGTAGTCGAACGCCGAATTGATGTTCGGGTCGAGCTGGCCGGTCGAGTTCTGGAACGTGCCGTCGTAGTTGCCTTCGAGCTTCGACCACGTGTAGCTGGCGAGGAGCTGCCAGTTATTCGAATAGCGCTTCGACGCAGTCACCATCACGGCGTCGTTGGTGCGGACCGCCAGAGGCGACGGCGCCGAGGCGCCGTCGTAGAATCCGAGACTCTGGCCGAGCGTGCCCTGACCAGGGTTGGCGATGAAGTAGTCGCCGACCGACGGCACGAGAAAGTCCTCGATGACGTCCCCGAGCTTGCGGTGGTTGTACTTGATCCCCACCGAGAGGTTCGGCGCGATTTCGCGCTCGAAGCCGATGATGAATTCGTCCACGTACTGATTTTTCAGATTCGGATCGACCGGCTCCGTGCTGCCGCCGAGCAGCGAGTTCTTCGAAGGCGTGCCGGCGATCGGCGTCAAGTTGGCCGGATCGGGGCTGAAGTTATACGCGAACGCCGCCAGTTCACCGCCAAATGCGCGGATGTTGATGTCC
>JAYVMG010000319.1:0-3490 GCA_043759095.1 Acidobacteriota bacterium
TCGACACTCGGAGGACCAGCGTGAGGTGGCGGCCGCATTTGCCGCCCCAAAACAGCAGTGAGCTGGCTTCGTTGTTGCTTCTGGAATAACTGGGCGGCCCGCGGTATTGATCATGCAGGATCAATGCTCACGCCGCCGAGTTGCGCGTTTGCACCGGCCGCGCTGGGCGCAGCAAGGAGTCTCATGCATAGACGTCCGTTCTTGACGGCAATCACCGCGCTCGTGCCCCTCGCGCTCATCGGCTGCGCGGCCGACGCGCACGAGGACGATACGGTGGCAGACGCTCGCGACGGGTCGTTCGAGGTAACGAAAACCGAAGCGGAATGGCGCAAGACCCTCAGCCCCGGCCAGTTTCGCGTCCTTCGAAAACAAGGCACCGAAGCGCCGGGTTCCAGCGCGCTGAATGCGGAACATCGTGTCGGCGTATTCCACTGCGCCGGATGCGACCTGCCGATCTATTCCTCGTCGACCAAGTTCGAGAGCGGCACGGGCTGGCCCAGCTTTACCGCACCACTCGATCAGGCGATTGGCACGTCGGTTGACCGCAGTCTTCTTGGCGTCCGGACGGAAGTGCATTGTCGGCGGTGCGGAGGTCATCTCGGACACCTGTTCGACGATGGTCCGAAGCCGACCGGAAACCGGTATTGCATGAACGGCGCGGCGATGGTCTTCAAGCCGGCGCAAGGAGCGTGAGCGATGCGTAGGATGACGCGACTCGGCGTCGCAGTGCTCGTCACTCTGCTCGTCACGGCGGGCCTGGCGCTGTTCTCATCGCAGACATTCGGTCAGCAGACGAGGCCGGCTCAGGCGCGCGCCACCGCGACGTTCGCCGCCGGGTGCTTCTGGTGCATGGAGCAGGCGTTCGACGCCGTGGACGGGGTGATCTCCACGACGTCGGGGTATACCGGCGGTCGCACCGTGAAGCCGACCTACGAGCAGGTGTCGAGTGGGACGACCGGACATGCCGAAGCACTCGAGGTCACCTACGATCCGTCCAAGATCACCTACGAGAAACTGCTGGACGTGTTCTGGCAGAACGTCGATCCTGTCGATGGTGGCGGACAGTTCTGCGATCGAGGCCCCCAGTATCGATCGGCGATCTTCTTCCACTCCGAGGATGAGCAGCGCCTGGCAGAAGCGTCGAAGCAGCAGATCGCGAAGCGCCTGGGGCAACCTATCGCGACCGAGATCGTGAAGGCGGGTCCGTTTTACCGCGCCGAGGACTATCACCAGGACTACCACACGAAGAATCCGGTGCGGTACAAGTTCTACAAATGGAACTGCGGGCGGCAGCAACGATTGGACGCGCTGTGGGGTAAGTCGAAGTAATCGCGCGTCGCCGGACCTGGAAGAAGGAAGACTAGGAGACCCGATGGCCCGGCTGCCGTCGCCGGAAACACGGCGTAACGCCGCCGACGATAACGGCCGCCGTCCGCCATGTAGCGGTCGAGTTCGAGGTGGTTCCAACTTGCCGCAAACGCCTGCCAATCGGACAGCGCGCCGTGGCGCGTCAACAGGTCGCGCATCTCTGCGGCATGCACGAAGGCATACCCGTCCTCGGCGACCGTCGATGCCACGGGTTCCGTCCATCCGGGGGCCATTGCGCATCCTATTACTCATCATGGGCGTGTGTGCGGTCCATGAACGGATTGGACTGTTCGATTGCATAATGCCGGGGTGAATGCCGAACCCGCGTACCGCCCGGTGCCTCTTGTGTTCGAGCGGCTCGAGCCGATAGAGCAGCGTGCTCGCCTCAGCGCCTTTCGCGAGCGGATGCAGGCCCGCCGGACCGTCCGGCACTACTCGAGCGAGCCGGTCCCGGATACCCTGATCGACGAGGCGATCGCGGTCGCCGGCTCCGCGCCATCGGGCGCCAACCTTCAGCCGTGGCAGTTCGTCGTGGTACGCGATCCCGACATCAAACGGAGGATTCGGCAGGCTGCGGAAGAAGAGGAGCGTGTCTTCTACGAGCAGCGCGCGCCAGCCGAGTGGCTCGACGCGCTGGCACCGCTCGGCACCGATTCGCAGAAAGCGTTTCTCGAGATCGCGCCCTGTTTGATCGTGGTGTTCCGCGTAGATTACGGGATCCGGCGCGACGAGAGCGGCGAGGAGCGCCACATGAAGCACTACTACGCTGGAGAGTCGGTCGGCATCGCGTGTGGTTTTTTGCTTGCCGCCCTTCACATCGCGGGCCTCGCGACGTTGACGCACACCCCAAGCCCGATGGGGTTTCTCGCCTCCATCCTTGGCAGGCCGAAGAACGAGAAGGCGTATTTGCTGATCCCGGTCGGCTTCCCAGCGGCGGACGCCGTCGTTCCGTCCATTTCGAAGAAGCCACTCGACGAGATTCGCCTCCAGGTGTGAGCCGGCGCCGTGCGGCGAGCTACTTGATAAGGAGCGTGTCGGGGAACTGCGCGTACCAGCCGAACCAGAACGCGCGCTGGGCGCTCACTCGCGCGGCGTCCTTCGATGGACTTCCTTCGAGGGTGAGCGCCGCTTCCGACACACGCCAGGTCCGGCCCTCTACGTCATGGATCGTTGCGCCGGCCCGTTGTTCCGGGAATTCGATCGGCGAACGGAACGCTCGATTGGCTCCCTGCGGCGTTGTCACCACGACGAACCGCTCGTCAGCGGCCGTGAAACTGAATACCGGATGGCGCCGAAGATACTGTGCCGAGATCGCCACGGGCACCCGCTTGTCAGGCTCCCTCGAACCGGCCACGCGCATCACCAGCACTTCATCCTTGTTCCGCAGCCGCGCGTCCGTTTTTGACACCTGGAACATCAGTCGATCGGTCGAAAAGTATCCGCGATACGCGGCACCCTCCGCGTAGTCCCGCGCAAAGCCTGTGTCGAGCGACAGCACCGTCGTGTCCGGATGATCAGTCCGCCATTCCTTCCACGTTGTCGTGACGACGGGGCGGCTTGTCAGCGTCACGCCGGAACCGACCAGGGAGCCGACCACAGGGATGCCTTCGAACGTGGACCAGAGCGAGTTCGACTCTTCATCGAACATCAGCTTGTTCGACCGGTAGAGGAGTCCGCTCGTGCCGAAATGGAAACGGCGTCCGGATGCCTCACTGTCGAACGGGATCACCGTGCCGCACAACGTGCAATACACAATCGTGAGATCGACGCCGCCAACCCGGTCGATCGCCATCTCGTGCCACGCCAGAATGCGCTTCGGATACGCTCTGGCCTCGCCGTTGACCGCCACACCGAAGACCACGTTCGAGTCTTTCAGGTAGTTCGCGTCGGCCGCCGCGACGACTTTCGGATCGCGCAGCGGCGGAATGCCGTTGACGACGACTCCGCCCCAATCGATTTCATCGAGCCGAATCACCGCGCGAACGTTCCGGGGAAAGAACGTCTGCATACGGGGGTCGATTTGGCCGTAGACGATGCCTTTGAACGTCGCGTAGTCGGGGTGCGGATCGTACGGCAGCGTCCACATCCACTCGCGCCAGCGGTTCAGATCGTCGCCGAACGC